>JANOHH010001328.1:0-3704 GCA_031406395.1 Verrucomicrobiota bacterium
GGAAGAGGTCCGACCACTTGTAGCTCCAGTAATCGACGAACTGCGGCGAATCGAGAAGGCGGTCGACGAGCTTGGCGCGTTTATCGAGGCCGGAATCGAGCGCGAAGCGGAAGACGTCGGCCGATTGCGGGAGCGCGCGAAGAAACTCGGCGTCAATCTTGATGATTTGCTGGTGTCCCAGCCGGACAGCGGGGAAGAAGCGTTGACCATTTGCGAAACCCTCGCCCGCTCGAATGCGCTGGACGTGATCGTGATTGATTCCGTCGCTGCGCTCGTGCCGAAAGCGGAACTCGAAGGGGAGATGGGGATGGCCCCCATGGGAATGCAGGCGCGGCTGATGAGCCAGGCGTTGCGCAAACTGACGGCCATCCTCGCCAAATCCAAGACCACCTGCATCTTCACGAACCAGTTGCGCGAGAAGGTCGGCGTGATGTTTGGCAATCCGGAAACGACGCCGGGCGGCAAGGCGCTGAAATTCTACGCCAGCGTGCGTATTGACATCCGGCGCAAGGAAACGCTCAAAGATGCTGCGGGCAACGCCACGGGCAATCACGTCAAGGTGAAGATCGTGAAGAACAAGGTGGCACCGCCGTTTTGCGAAGCGGAGTTCGACATCATCTACAACCACGGCATTGACAAGGAAGGCAGCATCCTCGACGTGGGCATCGAATGCGGGGCGGTGGACAAGAAGGGCGCCTGGCTGCAATTCGACGGCGAACTGATCGGCCAGGGCAAGGACGCCGCCAAGAAAGCCATGGCCGAGAAGCCGGCGCTGGCGAAGAAAATCGTCGAAGCGATCATGGTCAAACGCAGCGCACCAGCCGTAGCCGCCTGAGCTTCACCCGGACTTTTCACAAACGTCGTAGCCGACGACGTGAGAGGCGGATGGAGCGCTCTTGGCACCGGATCCGCCTCCTCACGTCGGCGGCTACAGTCGGTCGGCGCTCCGTGCGCGCCATGAAATTACCAGATTAGGTGGGTCACTCTGCCGAGATTGCGAGTTTTCTTTCCGCCAGGGTGATGAACTCAGTTCGCACAAGCGACGGGGCATTCTTGCGCCAGACGAGGGCGAAATCTGACCACATTTTAGGCTTGATCAAGGGCCGCCAGACCAGACCGGCGATGTGTTCTACCTGCTGGAAATGAGGCAGTACGCTCAGGCCGGCGCCAACGGAAATCAGCCCCAGCATGTTCGTCGGATAACCACCCACTTCCGCCACGATCCGCGGGCGGAATCCAGCGTTGATACACTGGCGGATGAATTCGTCGTAGAATTCGGGCCGCGAATCACGCGGGCAAAACACGAAGTCCTCGCCGCGCAAATCCGCCAACTCGAACTCCCGCCGTTTCGCCAGCGGATGCTTCGTGGGCAACACCACTTTGAACGGCACGCGCCACACGAGAAGTTGTTCCAATCCATCCATGGCGATTGGCAGCATGACAAAACCAAGATCAATGCGCCCGTCTCGCAGCGCTTTCAACTGTTGATCCGCCAAACCGTGGAAATAGTCGAATTCCACCTGCGGATTAGCTTGGCGGAATGCCGCGATCACCGGCGCCATGTAATTCAAGTGAATGCCCGTTGGAAAACCGATTGCCAGTCGGCCGGAAATTACGCCCGCCGCCGCCCGTGCCTCATTCGCGGCTTCGGCGGCTTGCGCCAGGATGGCCCGGGCCCTTTTGTAATATGCCCGCCCGGCCCGGGTGAGCTGCACGCCGGCGTGACCCCGTTCGAGCAACGGCGTCTGCAATTCATCTTCGAGGTCGTGCATCTGCCGGCTGAGCGCCGGTTGGGCCACGCGCAGGCGGGCCGCCGCCCGGGTCAGGTTCAACTCCTCCGCCACCGCCACGAAGTAACGCAGATGCCGCAGTTCCATGCGGTCATCATACCGCAAAGGCATGGCCCAACCAAGCAACAAGGTATTGGCCGGACCCGCGCTCCGTGCGCTACAGAAGAGGCGGTGAAACAAATGAATGCGCCCCAAATCGAAACCAAAAACCTGGACCCGGGTGAATTGAACCGGGTCACGGCGGTGCCCGTCACCACCGAAACCCGCAACACCAACGCGACCGCACCGGTCACAATCGCCCCGGCCCGGAGTAAAAAGCTTTTCCCCTGGTTTGGCCTTGCCACGGTCGTTGTGCTCGTCGGCTACGGCGGCTATCGCTGGTGGCAGCACGCTCAGACGTGGGTCGCGACCGATAACGCCTACGTGGCTGGACACATTCACCAGACCAGCACCCGCATCGCCGGCACCGTGACCGAGGTGCTTGAGCGGGAAAATCAAGTCGTGACCGCGGGCCAGGTGCTCGCCCGGTTGGATCGCGCGGATCTGGAAGTGCGCCGCGACCAGGTCCGCGCCGCGCTTACCCAGGCGGAGGCGCAGTTGAATCAAGCCCAAGCCCAGGTCCGGGGCGAGGAAGCCGCCGCGACCAAGGCGCAACTCGACTTCGACCGCGCCGACAAATTGTCGCACGAAGCCAACAGCGTCATTTCGCAACAGGAACTCGACAGCGCCAAAGCTGCGCTCGCCGCAGCGCAAGCGGCGGTTGCCGCCGCCCGGGCCCGGACGAATTCAGCCGAAGCGCAAGTGCAAGTCGCCTCCGCGAATCTCAAGGACGTCGAACTGCAACTGACCTACACCGACATCACCGCGCCCGCTGCCGGTCGCATTGGGCGGAAGAACGTCGAGACCGGCAACCGCGTGCAACCCGGCCAGGCGTTGCTGGCGGTCGTATCGCCGGAGATCTGGGTCGTCGCCAATTTCAAGGAAACCCAACTCACGCGCCTGCAACCCGGCCAGACCGTGAAGCTGAGCGTGGACACTTTCCCGGGCTGCGTCTTTGCCGGGCGCGTGGAGAGCGTGGCCCCGGCGAGCGGCGCGCAGTTCGCCCTGCTGCCACCCGACAACGCCACCGGCAACTTCACGAAGATTGTGCAACGCGTACCGGTGAAAATTGTTTTTGACGACGAAGCGCTACGCGATTTTGCGGGCCGCAGCGTGCCCGGCATGTCGGCGACGGTGAAGGTCAACGTGCGCAACTAAGACGAGAGGGCCACCATGAACGCCACGCTGAGCCTTGACAAAACCATCGCCCCCGCGACCGGGACAGTATCGGTGCGTCGCTGGATCGCCGTGCTCGGTGCGATGCTCGGCGCGTTCATGGCAGTCCTCGATATCCAGATCACGAACGCTTCGCTGCCGGACATTCTCGGTTCGCTTGGCGCGACACTGGATGAAGGTTCGTGGATTTCCACCAGTTATCTCGTGGCGGAGATCATCGTCATTCCGCTGACGGCCTGGCTGGCGCTGGTGTTCTCGTCGCGCCGCTATCTGCTCGTGAATACAGCGCTGTTCCTCGGGTTTTCGGTGGCTTGCGCGTGGTCGTGGAATCTCGGCAGCATGATTGCGTTTCGCGCATTGCAAGGACTTACCGGCGGCGTGCTGATCCCGATGGCGTTCACGCTCGTGCTAAAACTGCTGCCAGTTTCGCAGCGAATGCTCGGTTTCGCCATCTTCGGCATGACCGCGACTTTCGCCCCGGCCATCGGCCCGACGATCGGCGGCTGGCTCACGGACAACTACGGCTGGCTGGCGATTTTTTATCTCAACCTGATTCCCGGCGCGCTGATGCTCGGCGCGCTCGCCTGGGGGCTAGAGCGCGAGCCAGCGCAACTCAAGCTGTTGCGGCACGGCGATGGG
>JANOHH010001334.1:0-3447 GCA_031406395.1 Verrucomicrobiota bacterium
GTCAAGGAGTTCGACATCCGCGTCGCCTACCACGAGCACGCCCGCAATCCAAATAAACCCGAGTACCAGCTTTGGGATCCCAAATACGTCCTCTCGCTGGTCAAGGACCGGGATCACCGCATCGGCGCGTGCGCGGACACGGGACATTGGGCCACGTCCGGACTAGAGCCGCTCGAGTGCATCAAAATTCTGAAGGGTCGGATCATCAGCGCGCATCTCAAAGATCGGTCCGAGATTGGCAAGTCAATGCCGGACGTCGTTTATGGCACGGGCGTGTCGGACATTCAGGGCATCCTCAAGGAGCTGAAGCGGCAGAAATTCGAGGGCAATATCTCGATCGAGTACGAAGCCAACTGGGATAACTCCGTGCCGGATGTGGCGCAGTGCGTCGGGTTTGTTCGCGGTTGGGGCGCGGGCCGATAGTTTCGGGGATCGATATTATTGGTTGCCCGACGGGTGGCCGACAAGCTGGTGGTCAGGCGAGACCGGCGGTTGCGCAACCAGCAGTCGGGCGAACTCGCGTTTGCTTGGCATTGCTCCCGGTTAGCCGGACGTTTTGAATCGCCGGTCGAAGGTGCGCTGCAAAAGCAACCAAAGGAATTCCGCATGGAAAACTGGAAATCGTTGAAGGCGGCATCGCCAAGTAAGGGTTGCGGGCCGCATCACTGTGTGAGCGCCACGGCAGAACTTCGAAGCAGCGACCCGCACGATGGCGATCCCCTTTGTGGCTTTCGGTGGGGCGAGCGTCCTCGCGAGCCGGCTCGTCAGGAGCCTCGCCCCACCACACGATGCGGTGCGCGCGGTGTGAGACGATCGGCCTTGCTCGCTCTTGCGGCGGCATTACTTGCAATTCCCAGTCTGCTTTCCGGTGCCAACAAAGATCTCCCGCCGCTGCGCCCGCCGGCGGTGCCCCTGGTGGCGTGCGACCCGTATTTCAGCATCTGGTCGCCGGCGGACAAACTGACCGACGCGGACACCGTCCACTGGACCGGCAAGCCGCATCGGCTTGATGCCTACGTTGTAATAGACACCAAAGAACTCCGAGTGATGGGGCGAGGGCTCGCTGTTTTTCCCGAATTACCACAAGCTCGACTAGAGGTTTTGCCCACGCGCACGATTTACACATTTGAGGGAGAAGCCGTACGAGTGACTTTGACATTCATGACCGCATTGCTGCCGGAAGATGTCGGACTCCTTTCGCGACCTGTGACTTTTGCGACCTGGGAAGCCGTGAGTACCGATGGCGAGACGCATGAAGTCGCCGCCCGGCTCCTCGCTAATGGCGAGATTGCAGTCAACACACCAAACGAACTCGTCACTTGTATGCGTGAGGACTTTGAAGGTTTACAAGTGCTTCAGATCGGGTCAAAGGAACAGATGGTTCTCGGCAAAAAGGGCGATGATTTGCGGATTGATTGGGGGCATTTTTACCTCGCGGCCACCGCGACCAACGGCAGCTGTGGCCTAACAGGTCCCCATTTGGGGCAAACTCGCGCGTTGAACGAGACAGAGGGCGAGGCAAAGGCATGTCAAGGCGTTGTGTCGCTGTTGTTCGGAAAGGTCGGCAAAACGCCCATCTCTCGCTGGCTCATGCTCGCCTACGACGACGAATTCTCGATCCAATGCATGAAGAAGAACCTCCGCCCGTATTGGCGTCGCAACGGCGATGACGCGGCGGCGTTGTTAAAAAAATCCGCTGCCGAATATGAATCGCTCAAGAAACGTTGCGAGCAGTTTGACGCCGAGTTGATGGCGGATTTGCGCAAAGCCGGTGGTGAGCAATATGCCCGGCTCGGTGCGCTCGCGTATCGTCAGTGCTTCGCCGCGGGCAAGTTCGTCGTGGATGCCAACGGCCAGCCGCTCCAGTTCTGCAAGGAGAACCATTCCAATGGCTGCATCGGCACATCAGACGTGTTTTATCCGATGGCGCCGCAGTTCCTGCTGTTCGGGCCGACGCTGGCCAAGTCGTTCCTCGTGCCGTTCATGAATTACGCGGCGAGCGAGCGGTGGAAGTTTCCCTTCGCCCCGCACGATCTCGGCACGTATCCGCACGCCAACGGTCAGGTCTATGGCGGCGGCGAGCGCAACGAGCGCGACCAGATGCCCGTCGAGGAGAGCGGCAACCTGCTCATCCTCATGGCCGCCGTCGCGCAGATGGAAGGCAACGCGGACTTCGCCGGCCTTTACTGGAAACAACTGGAGCAATGGGCCGAGTATCTCAAGGCCAAGGGCTTTGATCCCGAGAACCAGCTTTGCACGGACGACTTTGCCGGCCACCTCGCCCACAATGTCAACCTGAGCGCGAAGGCGATCATCGGCCTCGGTTCGTTCGCCAAGCTGTGCGAGTTGCGCGGCGACCGGGCGAAGGCGGACGAATATTTCAAGCTGGCGCGCGATTTCGCACAACGCTGGATCAAGGGAGCGGACGACGGCGATCATTTCCGGCTCGCATTTGATCGGCCTGGCACCTGGAGTCAGAAATACAATTTAATCTGGGATCGCATCCTGGATCTGAACCTTTTTCCTGCCGAGGTCGCGCGGAAAGAGATGGATTTCTACAAGCAGCACCAAAACAAGTACGGCCTGCCGCTGGATGATCGGAAGGACTACACGAAGCTCGATTGGATCACTTGGACCGCGACGCTCACGCAAAACCGCGCCGACTTCGAGGCGTTGATTGATCCGATTTACACCTTCCTGAACGAAACGCCGGATCGCTCGCCGATGACGGATTGGTACGAAACCAAGAATGCGAAGAAGGTCGGCTTCACCGCGCGGCCGGTGGTGGGCGGCGTGTTCGCGCAACTGCTTTACGACAAGACCGTCTGGAAAAAATGGGCCAGCCGCGACAAAACCAGGGCCGCCAACTGGGCGCCGATTCCGGCGATGCCGAAGATCACGGCCATCGTGCCGGCTGCCGACCAGCAACCGGCGACGTGGCGTTACACGACTACGAAGCCCGCGGATGACTGGGCGAAGACGGGCTTCGCGGATTCCGCATGGAAAGAAGGTAAGAGCGGCTTCGGCACGGAAGGCACGCCCGGCGCGGTGATCGGCACGACGTGGAACACGCCGGATATCTGGCTGCGGCGCGAGGTGGAGATTCCGGCGGACAAGTTGAAAGACCTGGAACTTTGGATTCATCACGACGAAGACACGGAGGTTCACCTCAATGGCGTCAACGCGGCGCGGCTGAAAGGCTATGCGGCGGATTATTTCAACCAGCAGCCCAAAGCTGCAGCCATGGCCACGCTGAAGCCGGGGAAGAATTTGATCGCCGTTCACTGTCACCAGACCGGTGGAGGGCAGTATATTGATGTGGGCTTTGTCGAGGTTGTGGCGGGGGAGAAGTAGGTGGTGCTCAAGTGAAAAAGCGGCGTGAGGGGCATGGGGCGAGCCGGGTAATCTGATGCCGTCGCACATGAAACGCCGACAGGGTGTAGCCGC
>JANOHH010001345.1:0-2913 GCA_031406395.1 Verrucomicrobiota bacterium
CACGAATTTCCCGTGGGCGCCGTTCGGCAGTCCGGCGACGCTCGTGTCCGTCACCAACTTTTCGACCAATGTCGCCACTTGGTTCAACACCACGTTTGCGAATGTCGTTACGAACACCTATTACACCAACGGCTTTCTCTCCACCTTGCAGACGAACGTCGCCCCTTGTTTGTATGTGCCCCCCGGCAACCTTTGCACCAACGTAACGTCCACGCGGGTGCTGACCCCTTTCATCAATGGCACCTACTTCCTCCTGCCGCCCAATTCCGATTGCGGCGTGTCCATTGTCAGCACGCAGTTGACCTTTCTCTCCGCGTTCACCAACGCGACGCTCTTTGCCACCAATGTCGACGGCCAGTCCTACTCCCAGACCGACATCACGTATGTGACGAACCAGGCTTTGGTTATCCATCCAGTTCCTTGCCTGACCAGCAACACAGAACCACGCCAAGGCATCAAACAGGTGAGGTTTGTTCGCTATGACGGAGCTTACGATACGCTGCTGGATGTTTACAATTATCCGATCACCAACACCTACCAACTGGTTTCCGTACCCTTGACGAATGGCGTGCCGACGCCGCGCACGGTGGTGCGCCCGGTGTTCCGACCGGACATTATCATTAGCGCGATGGATTTGACGACCGAACAAAGCGTTCCGGTTCGTGGCGGGTCGTTTGCGCTGACTGGGTTCGGGTTTGCATTCTACCTCCGCAACCTGCCGTTTGTCCCCAATTCATTGCCGGGTCTTTACGGCCCCGGCACCATTGCGCCGAATGTCCAGATTACCTTTAACAAGGTGGGCCCCCTCTTCTTGAACTTCAGTCCATTTAGCCTGGATGAGGCCACGCAAATACCGCTGCTCAATTGGGGGTCGTTTGATGGGAGCACCAATCTTCCCGTGGTGTATCCGAATGGCACCAGCATTCAGAACTACGAACAGGGGCTGTACCTGAACGTCCTGCCGCCGTACCTCCCGCCGGGGTTTCTCACTACGACCCCGGTGCACACCAACTACTACTCCGCGCAGTTGACCGCGACCAGCTACACGCCGAGTTTTGTTCTGCCGGCCACCTGGTCCCTCGCGCCCGGGTCTGCCGGACTGCCGACGGGTTTGGTTTTGAATTCCACCACCGGGATCATTTCCGGGACGCCCACGATGGTTGGCACCTTTGATTTTGTGGTGCGGGCGACGGATACGGGCGCGAGTGTTTTTGACCGCGCCTATTACATTACGGTTAGTCCCTAACTGCATGACATGCGACCCAACTTGAGCGATAATCATTCATGCGACCAATTATGAAGCGACTTTTAATTTCCGGGCTGTTGGCTCTGCTGCTCTGCCCTCCACTGGGCCGGGCCACCGACGCGACGTACGTCAATAATGGCACCGTTACGTTCCCGATCTCCATTGACGCGACCAACGTGATCAACAACGGCAGCTTCGACTTTTCTCTAAACCCGACGGTTCAGGCGTACGACACTTCGAACACCCGGAATTTCACCAACAATGGCACCATGTTTGGTTCGGTGGGGTTTAAGTTTGACAACGCCCCGAACACCGGCCCGCGCATGCCGTCCGCAAACTTCCGGAACCGTTTGCAGGGGACGATAACGGCGCCGGATAGTTTTCCACTCCTGCTCCAAATCGGTGGGGTGCCCGTACAAACGACGCTGGTCGATCCCTCCTATCTGTTGGTTTCGGCGACCAATATCATCAACGAAGGCGTTTTGACGGCGGGCGCGGCGGGCCTGCTACAATTGGCGGGCAAGAATGTCAATTTGTCGCGCAGCGGTATCCAGATCGCGCCCATCAGCCCGCGCGGTAGTTTCCAACCCGCCTTCTCCAACTATTTTACCCCCGACGTCGCCATCTATGACAAATATTGGGGCCAAAGCAACCAGGTCATGTTTAGCGACGAAATTATTCAAAACGGCGGTGCCATTGTCGAATCGCCCTTCAGTTATGTTAATTTCCCACCTTTTTTCCCCTTTATCTCCATTGCGGGATTCCGGCAGATTACTCTCTTCAATCCGGTGGGCGACTTTTACACCAATACGGTGGCCTTTACCAACATTGCGATCACCAACATGACCGGCCTTCCGGGCACGACCAACGTCGCTTCCACCAACGTTGTGCAAGCGGTATTCATCGGGCTGCCCGCGGCGAACAATGTGGATTGGGGGGTGCGTTTCTTTCCCAGCAGTAATTTCCAAAATCCCATGCGGACGGTTTCCGTGGGGCTGACCGTGATCACGACCAACGTGGTGTCCGTCAGCCCGGAAGCGGCCACGATTTATCTGGTGGACACCCTCGCGTCGGAAACCAATCGCAGCGTGTACACGAATTTCGTCAACCTGGCCCTGGCTCGCCCCCAGAATTATCTGCTCGAACGGGTGATGCCATTTGAATTCGCCTTCGGTTCGCCCGGCAACGCGGACTTTGACCCCGACCTGCTCTACAAGCCGGATTTTGCGAGCGCCCTTATCACCAATGATTATGGGGCTTATTCCGCAAACGTGGATAATATCGCTTCCCGGCCGCCGAACATCCCGGCTGGCACCGTCACGAACCTGCCGGGGCGCATCGAGATCTTTGCCGACAGTTTGGACGTCTCCAAAACCCGCTTTCGGGCCGATGGGTTGTTGAACATCACTACGAAGCACCTCATCAACAGCAGCAATGCGGTGGTGGATTGCCAAAACCTCAGCTACACGCTCGGCTCGACCAATGGCAGCTTGAAAGTTCAGAACCTCGCCGCGGAATCCGTCGCCCGCATGATGGGCACCAATTCCGTCTGGAGCGGGGTTTGGACCAACTACCAGAACATGATTATAGAGAGCTGGGCGCCGGACCCGACGGATACCAACGTGCCGCCAATCACTTTTATTCCGGCCAACATCACGAATGTGGTT
>JANOHH010001355.1:0-3107 GCA_031406395.1 Verrucomicrobiota bacterium
GATCGCAATCGTCCAATGCGCGTCGCCAACTCCGGCGATGATGCTATCCCAGAACCGATAACGAGCCATGATCGCCGTGCCAACCGCAACCAATCCCGCCGCTTCCAGCGCTTTCCGAAGGGCGTCGGGTGGTAGATGGAGTGGCCAAAGTACGATGACACTGACCAGCAGCGTGGCGACAAACGCCATCCCCGCAATAAATCGCGTCGCGTGAAAAGCTACGTCGACCAGGGCCGGCAAGTCTCTGGGGATTTCTTCGCCCGGTATGGGGTTTGTAGAGTTGCCTTCTTTGGAAGTTGAATACGCGGCAAAACGGGTCAACGTTTCCGGAAAACCAAACTGCATGAGGCCCGCCACCATGGTTGTACCCGCAATCAGATACCAAACCCCCATTGTCTCCGCCGGGAAATGCCGGAACAGCATGGACGGTACAATGAGCCCCGCCAGTAGGCTGACCGTGAAGCCCCCCAACCGGGCGACCAGTACCTTTAAGATCCGTTCACGCATCACGCCATCCTCCTCGCACTCCACCATGGCTGTGAGGCGCTGGGCGAGGCACCAAGGTTTCATACGGTTGTCATCAACTAAGCCGCCTCCTTTGTATAAGAACATTCTGACCACTGGGCTGATTCATTGAATAGTGCGCCAAGAACATGTTCTTGAGTCCTGATGTTTTTCAATTTCTCAAATTCCGCTAACACGATTCTGAGTTGGCATCAGCGGCAGGTGCCAATTCTTGTTCGGCAGGATGTGGTGGTCGTAATGTGGGTGGTGAAAGTCGTGGAAAATATAAAGCTGATCATTCCAAGCCGCCTGAATTTTTCGCTTGTGACGCAGGCTGCTAATTGGCGCGAGCTTCCGAGTCGTGTGTGCCGCGTTGAATTCCCGGATGGCCAGCAATACCCCGGCATATTCTGAATGTTGCTCCCAGTCGTTTCCGACAATGTCGTCAAAATAACAATAAACACGTGGCAGGAAAAGGCTGTGACCGCCTTCGAGAAGTTTGAATGCTTGGACGGTCGAGGAGTAATAATCCAAGTCGAATGAGATAAATCCGATTGGAGCGATATCCGTTCGGGTCAGGAATGATTGAGCAGTTTCAGCTACGTTGCCGAGCACCAGTTGGGCCCGCTGGAGGCGTTGTCTCAGCGCAGCGACATCCATACGAAAAAAGCCCTCCTGCCAAACATGCGGTAAATCCCGATAGTCCAGCGGCGGCGGCATGCCTTGCCCGGTATCAAAACCATACACATCAATCGCGATGCCCAGTTCCTGGCTAATGGTCTGAGAAATTTCTTCCAGCGCAGAAAGTCCGTTGCCGCCCGCAACGCCGAATTCAATGACCGAGATTTTCTTGAGCCCAAGTTGGATGGCTTCCCGCGCCGCGCGAAAGGTTCCGTAGGCGTAGTGGGGGCGCGAAAAAATATCCCAGCGAATTTTTGTCTCCAATGAAACACCTGGCCAGCGCCGGAGAAGGGCGCGAAGGAGTCGGTGGCGAATGGACTCTCCGCCGAGAATGCCGGATAACGATGAAAACATATTTGTCAGGTTGCCTGGGTTTTTAGTTTCTCAAACTCCGTCAACGCCATGCCGACCACCTGGTCCATGTTGTAGTAACGGTAGGTGGCCAGCCGGCCCACGAACGTCACTCCTTTTTCCGCCGCCGCCCGCTCCGCGTATTGCTGGTACAGCGCCTGGGCATCCGGGGCCGGGATCGGGTAATACGCCTCCTGGCCGGGGCCATAGTCCGCCGGATATTCGCGCACAATCGTCGTTACGGGCAGGCGTTGTCCAGTGGCGTGTTTGAGTTCCACGATCCGGGTGTAAGCGTGATCATTGGGATAATTCACCTGCAGGGCGGGTTGAAAAAACTCGCGCGCGAGGGTCTCGGGCTCGAACCGGAGCGAGCGGTAGGGCAACGCGCCAAAACAGTGGTCAAAGTATTCATCCACCGGCCCGGTATAAATCAAATGCTCAAACGACACGTGGGGCAGGACCTCGCGATAATCGGTTTTGAGCAGCAGCTTGATCAACGGGTTTTGCAGCATCCGCTGGAACATGACCGTGTAGCCGTGCTTGGGCAGGGCTTGAAATTTCTCGGATAGATAACGGTCATCGCGATTGGTGCGAATCGGAATCCGGCCGCAGACGCTGGGATCCAAATCCCGGGGGTCGCGCTTCCACTGTTTGCGCGTGTAATTCTTGAAGAACTTTTCGTACAGCGCGGTGCCGACTTGCGACACGATCACCTCTTCCGAATTGCGGGGGCTGGCGATGGGAATCCGCCATTGGGCCAGGGCGGCTTCCATCTCCGTGCTCGTGGCGGGGTGGCCCACTAATTGTTCAAACGTGTTGAGGTTGATCGGGAACTGCCAGAATTTACCTTCGGTCCAGGACAGGATTTTGTATTCCACCGGATGCCATTCGGTGAACTGGCTCAGGTAATCCTTGATCCGGTCGGCATTGGTCCGGAAATAGTGCGGGCCGTATTTGTGGATCAGCACGCCGGCCCGATCATACCGGTCGTAGGCGTTGCCGCCGATATGATTGCGTTTTTCGACGATCAGGCAGCGCTTGCCCAACTGGGAAGTCAGCCGTTCAGCCAGGACGCTGCCGGCAAAGCCGGCCCCGACGATCACGTAATCAAATTTCCAAGCCATCAAAAATACCCACTGATTTCCCGCCGCACTCTAATGCGCCGTTCAAAGCGTGTGCGTTAATACTAACTGGCCGGGTTGATCGGAAACAAGCCTGCGTACTTTGGGGGTGCGGTCCTAAATGGGTAGGGACGGTGCGCTGCGCCGTCCGCGCTGGTAGAACCAGCGCCCGGGTTGAATGGAAACAAGCCTGCGTACTCTAGTACGCCAACAGGAGAGTCTCGTTACGTCCCGACGCTCCTGCCCGCGTGGCGGCACGCAGGTAGGGCGCGTCACTCCGTGCGCGCCGTTCGGGGAATTGACGGTCGTCCACGGCGCGGCCCTCCGGGCGGCAGTCGGTCGATGAGGCGAACGCAGAGGTCAGGGGAATGGAGGTCAGGGGAATGAAGACCGGGCTGGAACAATTTCCTTTTCCGATTCCTCTGACATCCATTCCCCTGACATTCGCCT
>JANOHH010000004.1:0-1117 GCA_031406395.1 Verrucomicrobiota bacterium
GTCATTCGCATCAAAGCCAGCGCACCCATCGACCACCTTCCTGCCGGTATGCACACCCTGAGTCTCACCAACGTGCATCTACCAACAATCAGCGTGTACTTGGTGAATGCGCTGGTCCCAAAGGACCCCGCCATCAAGATCACGAAGCAGACCCGCGACGAAAGCCAAAGAAAATACCATCTGGAATTTAGCGTAAGTCCGGCAACGCCGTAGCGCGCCGCCTTCGGCCTAGCGCTCTGCCTTCCGGTTCAGAAATAGACCGGATTCTGCCGAACCATTCCCCGTCCGAAATCTTCGCTGGGAGCGGATTGCCGCCGAACTCCGTGCTCACGCGGGCCGTCCGCCCGAGCGATCCTTCCCTGTTGTGTTTCGGCTCAATTGGGCGGCGGCGAACCGAAGTGCGCTGCATGGGAGGCGTAGGCGGACGCGTCCTCTAACATGGCATCCATTGTGGCCGCCAGCGGGCCCACCTTGACCAAACCCGACAAGACCGCCCGATCACCGATGTTGTTTTCCAGAACGAACGTCGGGCGTTGCGTCACCTGCAAGGAATGAAACTCCGCCGTCGCCTTGCGCACGCGCTCTTCCATTTCCGGCGACTGCGCCTTCTTGCGCAAGGCGGCAGCATCCAGGTGCGCCGCCTTGGCCGCGACCGCCACCGCCACCTCCCACTCGCCAACCGGCTTTCCTTCACGCAGTGCGGCTTCCATCAGCGCCAACCGCACGCGATCATCGGCAACACCGAAATCCTTGGCCGCCTCGGCCGCGCAGTTGGGGGGAAGATACTCCTGCGTGTGGGTCATCCAGGCGGAATTGAGCATGAAGGGCGAGCGAACGATCGTTCCGCTCCGACGATAGAACCAGTCCGCCTGGGTCCGCGACTTCGACATCCCGGTTTCATCGAGCAACGCGATGGCCCAACCGAATTCAACCGGTGACTTTGCATAACGGAGTTTTAATTCCGCCCACGCCGGCTCGGCCCAATAGCACCAGGACGAGACGACATCGAGATAGTAAGTGACTTTGACGTTCATGCCTGTTTGGTAGCAGCCGGCGTGAACCGGCTCAAATCAAATCACAAGTGCTGTCGTGTAGCAAACAAAGTTGGAAAAGAGTG
>JANOHH010000011.1:0-1194 GCA_031406395.1 Verrucomicrobiota bacterium
CGCGATGAGCGTCCCCAAGCGCGGCCTTGCCCCGAAAGGGCAGAGTGGCTCTACCCGAGTTCGTCCCGTAACATCGCCCGCATTTTTTGTCTGCCCGGTGCTGCGTGCGCCTGGCCCCCAAAGTCCGGTCCAGGTTATCGGCGCGCGCCTCCAAGGCAGCGGCACCGTCGGCTCGGTGACTTTCGATGGGAGCGCTTCTTCGCGGCTGGCGCCCGGCAGCAGCCCCGGCCTGCTGACCTGCAGTAATTTCAACGCCAATGCCATTGGCGGCGGTGCGGTAGAAGTCGAGTTAAACGGCACCACGCCCGGCAGCGGCCATGACCAGATCAACGTCCGCGGCACCGTCACCCTGACCGGACTCACCTTGCAGCCCGCGCTCAACTTCAACTCCGCCGTGAGCGATCAATTCACGATCCTCAACAACGACGGCAGCGACGCGATCAGCGGCACCTTCACCGGCTTGCCGCAAAACCAGAAACTCTACATCGGCCAGGAACTCTTTCAGATCAGCTACACCGGCGGCACCGGCAACGATGTGGTACTTTCGCGGCTGGCCACGCCACCGCGTCCTACGCTCACGATTCAACCCGTGCCACCTGCCTCCGTCCGGTTGGTGTGGCCCACAAACGATCCTCCCTTCCGGCTCCAGTCCAACACGAATCTAAGTACAACCAACTGGATCCATGCTGCGCCCCCACCCGCGATTGCGGGCACAAACCACATCGTCACCAACACGATCAGCGGCACGCAAAAATTTTACCGGCTGATCAATCCATGAAAGCGAACCCCAGTTTCCTTTTTACCGACCTTTGTATCAGGTCTCTGGCTCTCGCTTTCGCGCTGATTTTTCCGGCACACGCAGAGGTCGTTCCCAATCGCACTGTCCCCAAGGTGGATCCGCCCCAGAGCGGACTGCACTTCTCGGCCACGCCGACGAAGGAGGAAATTTCCCGGGCACAGGTTTTTGAGTGCCCGCTCGTGCCCATCGGGGGCGAGCCGAGTGCCGCCGAGAATAGTGCTTTGGCTGCCGCATTGGTTGGCTACGCCAAACGCAGTGCCCCGGATGATTTCGCAAGCCTCACAGGTTTTTTGGACAAGCATCCCAAATCATCTTGGCGGGCGGCGTTGCTTGCGGGCTTGGGTTTCGAATACTACACGACCGCGCATTATTCGCTGGCGTTGGAGGCGTGGAGC
>JANOHH010000071.1:0-8042 GCA_031406395.1 Verrucomicrobiota bacterium
CATTCAGGGTGTCGTTGGTGAACACTGTTGCCGTCGCGCCGCCGGCAAGGCCATTCACCGGCGCAGCTGAGAAGTCATCATCAGTGGCGGCCAACGCGGGTGGGGTCACGACGACGGTTGCGTTTGCGGTGTCGCAGTTCACCGCATTCAACACTTCGCAAATCCGGTAGGTGACGACATAGGTGCTGGCAACCGTGTTTGGCGGAATGGAGAGCAGCCCGTTGCCGTCGATGGCGACACCCGAGAGGCCGCCATCGGCGGTGATCGTCGCCACAACTGCGGCAGGCGCAAAGGCAACCCCGTTGAGCAGGTCGTTGACAAACACCGAGGCCGTGGCGCCGCCAGCAAGGCCATTCACGGGTGACGCCGAGAAGTCATCATCAGCGGCGGCAATCGTTGCGGCATTAACCGCCACGATCACATCAGCCGCATCGCAGTTGGCGGGATTCAAGACTTCACAGATGCGATAGGTGACT
The DNA here is from genome assembly GCA_031406395.1 of Verrucomicrobiota bacterium. Lineage (GTDB taxonomy): Bacteria > Verrucomicrobiota > Verrucomicrobiia > Limisphaerales > JADLHS01 > JADLHS01. Next base: position 477 of record JANOHH010000071.1, read on the forward strand.
ACGTAGGTATTGACCGCCGTGCCCGCTGGAATTGTCAACGTGCCGAAAGCGTTGATCGTGATGCCCGTGAGTCCGCCGTCGGCGGTTATCGAACCCGTAACGGCAGCTGGCAAAAAGGCAGCCCCATTGAGCGTGTCGTTGCCATAGACAGTGGCCGTGGTGCCGCCCGAGACGCCGTCAACCGGAGACGCCAGGAAGTTGTCGTCATTGGCGACAATGGCCGCCGCGCTGACCGCCGCGATCACGTCAGCCGTATCGCAGTTGGCGGGGTTCAGAACTTCGCAAATCTGGTAAGTCACCGTGTAGCTGCCTGCGGGCGTTGCCGCCGGGACATTGATGGTGCCGCTGGGGTTCAATGACACGCCAACAAGGCCGCCATCCGCGGTGATCGAAGCGCCAACCGATGCAGGCAGGAATGGCGCGCCGTTCAGACTGTCATTGGTGAACACCGTAGCCGTAATGCCGCCCGTCTGGCCAATCACCGGGGTGGCGGAGAAATCATCATCAGTGGCGGCAATTGCCGCAGCGCCAACCACCACGATTACGTCAGCGGTATCGCAGTTCGCGGGAATTGCCACCTCGCAGACGCGGTATGTGACAGTGTGCGTGTTGGCAGGCGTGCCCGCAGGGATGATCAGCGTTCCGGCGGCGCTGATGGCAACGCCTGTCAACCCGCCGTTAGCTGTGATCGAGGACGTCGCTGCGGCTGGCGCGAATGGCAACCCATTCAATGTATCATTTGCATAGACAGTCGCCGTGCCGCCGCCTGCAAGCCCGTTGATGGGAGCGGCGGAGAAGTCATCGTCGTTAGCCGCCATCGATGCCGTCACCAGCGATGTCACCGTCGGGTCATCATCTGCGCCGGTGTCGTCGCCCGGATTCTGGCTGTCGGACACATCGGTGATTGCGGGTCCGCTCGGCGGAATGGCGCTGGCGACGGCGCTGTTGGTCACCGAACCGGCAATAAGATCTCCAGCCACAAGCGTATAGGTCGCGGTGAATGTGGTGGTGTCGACAACCGTCGGAGCCAGTGACGCGATGGGGCCGCCAATGACCGCCACCGTCGGATCCGCAATGGTGACATTGGTGAGCGTGACGCTGCCCGTGTTGCGGACGGAGAAACTATAGGAAATCGTCTCTCCAACCTGGGCGGAACCATCAGCGACAAGGTCATCATTGAATGTCGACGACTTGAGCAACTCAAGTGTGGGAGCTGCCAGGGTAACTGGGATTGACACAAGCGAATTTCCGGAAGTGACCGGGGCGGCCCCATAGGTTCCGCTTGCGGTGGCGCCATTCAAAATGTCCGCCACCGCGTTTTGAACCAGGGAAAGCGACAAAACAAAGACCAACAGCAGCCGCAGCGGGAAATTCATTCCCCGCTTTGGCAAGCCTGTTGGCCTCCGTTTTCCCGGTCTCATTCTCATTATTCGCTAACTCAGCACTGAGGGTTTCAGTGACGCCTTGGGCCTACCCACAAACGATGCGCCGCCGCCGCCAGAACCCACTGCCCCGGCGACGGAGGCGAACCAATCAATGCAAAGATATGGCTCAATTAACCGCCATCGACTTCAGCCTGCGTGACAGTGTGGACGTAGGTGAAGGTGACAACCGCACCCTGCCGCAGCAGGCTCCATGTGCCGTTGTTCGCCGTTGCGTCAGTGGACGTCACGCCAGGGGCCAGCGGGCCATCGCTTGTAAGCGTTTCATTAGCGACAACACCCGGCACCAGCAGCACTCCTTCATGGGTGTCATTGATGACAACCGTGTTGATGGCGACGTTGCCGGTGTTGGTCACGGTGTAGGTATAGGTGATTGTCTCGCCAACTTCAGCCTGGTTGGCAACTCCGCCAAGCACGTCGTTAAGCACGCCCGCTTTGTTGATGCTCAGCAGGGGCGACCCTGTGATTGTCGTCGTCGCTGCGGAAGCCGGCGCGTTCACCACGGCGAGAGAGGGCGAAAGACCTGTCGCTGTCGCGCTGTTGTTGACTGCGTTCGCAGCAACAACAATGCCGGCCGCGCGGTAGACGTCCACAGCTGATAGCGTGTAGTCCGCCGTGAACGTGGCGGTTTGACCGGGTGCCAAGGTTGTTGAACCCGCCGTAAGGGTGAAGGCGGACATTGAACCGGTGCCGGCATTTTGTGCTGGTCCGAACAATGGCCCGGTGTCAACCGGGGTCACGCCGGTGATGGTGACATTGCCGTTGTTGAGAACGACGTACTGATACGTGATGGTGTCGCCCCCATCTGTTATGGTGGCATTGGCGCCCGCCGCCACTGTTGCGGGTGTGATAACTGTTTTCGTCACGCTGAGGCTCGGAGCCGCCGCCGCGACCGGAATTGAAATCAATGCCGAGTTGCCCGATGTGACGGGCGCGGCGTTGTAGGTGCCGGAGGCCGTCGCCTGGTTGGTGATTGCCGCCAAGGCCGGCTGCGCTGCCATCGTGAATGAGGCTGTCAAGGCTGGCGCATAGATCAAGGTCCGCGCCAATGTCCTGATAGCCGATTTTTGATTGGCTTGTGTCATTCTCATGTCCATGTTTCCTTCTGTGATGCTTGAAAAATTGCTTGATACTCAGGCCAGTGACTCATTCTTTTCGAACCTCCGAAAACTTGTTATTTTTTGAAAGATTTCTCATTGCAGCAAATCCACATCCTGCTGCGTGACCGTGTATGTGGCGGTGAAAGTCACCGTGTCGCCGGGGCCAATCGTGTCCCAGCTGCCGTTGGCCCCCGCGTCGGTTGAATCGCCAAGCGGCGCCACATCAGCCGACAGCGTCTCGCCGCCAGGCGCGGGCGCCGCGCCATAGCCATTGAAGGTTTCACTGACGGAAATCCCGGTGATCGTCGTGTTGCCGGAATTTGTGACGGTGTAGGTGTAGGTGATGACATCGTTGAGCGCGACTGGTCCCGCCGTGTCCGCCACCTTCACAATGGCCAGCGCCGGAATGAGCTTGGTGTTGGTGAAGATGCAGGTGAAATCGGCGCCCGCCACCACATTGGCGGCGGGAATTGTGAGTGTCAGGGCTGCGACGGCGCCGATCGGCCCCGCGTTCCCGGTGACAGCGCTGTTGGCGTCTGTGCAGCTGGCGGTTGTCAGCACATACTGCGCCGCCAGTGTTTCGGTCAGCGTGACCGCCGTGCCGATTGCCGTGACATTGATGGCGGTGGGCGCCGCTGGCGTCGCGGTGTTGGCGGCGAGTGTTGTGATCCCCGCGGGCGCGCTCGCCAGATTGGTCTGGGCAAATGTGAACGGCCCTCCGAAGTCTCCCACCGTGATCTTTTGAACTTTCACCGTAGGCGTGCGGGTGTTGGTGATCGCGCAGGTGATGTCAGCGCCCGCCACAATCCGCGCCGCCGCCACTGTGACGACATTGCCGGCAAAGCTGCCAAACGTGCCCACGTTGCCTGTCACCGCGCTGTTGGCATCTGTGCAACTCACAGCCGTCAGGACATAGCCCGCTATTGGCGTTTCCGTCAGGGTGACGGCGGTGCCGATGGTTGAAACATTGATGGCTGCCGGGGCCGCCGGAGCAGCGACGGCCACGGTGACAGTGGTGATGCCGCCGGGCGCGGCAGCCAGATTGGTCTGGGCAAAGGTGAAAGGCCCGCCAACGCCGCCCAGCGTAATCTTCTGCGTCTTCACCGTAGGCGTGCGGGAGTTGGTGATCACGCAGGTGATGTCAGCGCCCGCCACAATCCGCGCCGCCGCGACGGTGACAACATTGCCGGCAAAGCTCCCGAATGCGCCGGCATTGCCCGTGACGGCGCTGTTGGCATCTGTGCAACTCACAGCCGTCAACGCATAGCCCGCTATTGGCGTTTCCGTCAGGGTGACGGCGGTGCCAATGGTTGAAACATTGATGGCTGCCGGGGCCGCCGGAGCAGCGACGGCCACAGTGACGGTGGTGATGCCGCCGGGCGCGGCTGCCAGATTGGTCTGGGCAAAGGTGAAAGGTCCGCCAACGCCGCCGAGCGTGATTTTCTGCACTTTCATGGTGGCGCGCGTGTTGGTGAACACGCAGGTGATGTCAGCGCCCGCCACGATCCGCGCCGCCGCGACGGTGACGACATTGCCGGCAAAGCTGCCAAACGTGCCCGCGTTGCCGGTCACCGCGCTGTTGGCATCTGTGCAACTCACAGCCGTCAGCGCATAGCCCGCTATTGGCGTTTCCGTCAGGGTCACCGCCGTACCCAATGTCATGATGTTGATCGCTGTTGGCGCGGCGGGCGTTGCGGTGTTGACAAGCGTTGTGGTGATCCCGCCTGGCGCTGCGGCCAAATTCGTTTGCGCGAATGTAAATGCGCCACCGACACCGCCAAGCGTGATTTTCTGCACTTTCATGGTGGCGCGCGTGTTGGTGAACACGCAGGTGAAGTCGGCGCCCGCCACGACATTGGCGGCCGGTATGGTGAGAACATTGCCGGCGAATGAGCCGATTGACCCGGTGTTGCCGGTGACAGCGCTGTTGGCGTCGGTGCAGCTTGCCGCCGTCAGCGCGTATCCGGCGATCAACCCTTCAGTCACCGTAACGGCGGTGCCAATTGTCGTGATGGTGCTGGTTGCCGGGGCGGCAGGCGTCGGGGTTCCCGCCGCCACTGTCGTGATATTGGCTATCGCACCCGTAATGTTGGTGTCGGCGAATGTGAAAGGCCCGCCAAATCCGCCCAGCGTGGTCTTCTGGATCCTGATTGTTGGACTCCGGGAGTTTGTGAAAACGCAGGTGAACGCCGAACCGGCCACGACATTGCCCGCCGGTATCGTCAGGACATTGCCGGCAAGCGTGCCAATGGCGCCCACATTGCCGGTTGCCGCGCTGTTGGCATCCGTGCAGCTGGCAGCCGTCACGACATAGCCGGCAATCGGCGTTTCGGTGATCGCCACCGCCGTTCCTACAGTGGTGATATCGCGAACCGTTGGCGCGGCGGGTGTGGGCGTGTTGATCGCCGTCGTGGTGATGTCGGGCGGGCTGCCGGGAACATTGGTGTCCGTGAAGGTGAAGGCGCCGCCAAATCCGCCCAAGGTGATTTTCTGAACTGCGAGAGTGGCCCGCGTGTTGGTGAGAACACAACTTATGTCGGCGCCAGCCACGATCCGGGCCGCGGCCACTGTCACAACACTGCCAGCAAAGCTGCCAAATGTTCCCAGATTGCCGGTCACGGCGCTGTTTGCGTCGGTGCACGAAACAGCCGTCAGCTGATAACCGGCGATGGGCGTTTCCGTCAGTGTAACGGCGGTGCCGATGGTCGTCACATTGATGGCTGCCGGCGCAACCGGCGCAGCCACGCCTGCGGTGACAGTGGTGATTCCGCCGGGCGCTGCGGCCAGATTGGTCTGGGCAAAAGTAAAGGGGCCGCCAACGCCGCCCAGCGTGATTTTCTGCACTCTTATTGTGGCGCGGGTATTGGTGAAGGTGCAGGCGATGTTCGAGTTCAAGGCGGTTGCTGCGGCATTGAACGTCACGGTTCGCGCGGCGAGATTGTTGGTGGCCGTGCCGCCCGTTCCCAATCCCGCGCAGGTAATCCCGGTAAGCGCAAACCCCGCTGGCGGCGCGCCTTCGGTCAGCACCGTTGCGGTGCTGGGCGACGAGAGAATGCGCCGCGGGCCCGCCACCGCCACGCCCGCTGCCACCGTGGTCACGTTATGCGCGGTGAAGCCATTGTCGCCGGTAAACCCGAAAGTTCCAACGCCGCCATTGCTGACCTTGCTGATGGTGACGGTCGGCGGCGTGTCGTAGGTGAGGTCATCAACGGAGATATTTTGCGTGGTGGGATCCGTGCCGAATGCGCCGCCCGCGATGTGCTGAACGGTTACCGTGCTGATGGGTCCGGCGAAACAGACCCGTAAATCAGATGTGGTGTTGTTGACATACAATCCGTTTGAATTGGCGCGGCCCGTCAGCGCGTTGTAGACCACATTCGATCCGATGCTCGGCGCTGACGAAGGAACCGGCCCGAATTGGACAATGTCAAAAAACGGACCCGCACTGTTGTCGGTCGGGCTTCCGTCAATATCAACAACGGTGAAACACAGGTTGTAAACAGGATTGGAAAACCCGAAAGTTATCGTGTTGGAAACAGACAGATCATCGACAGTCGCGTTCATCGACGATTGCACAACTCCGAGATGCGTGTTGACCGTCGTTCCCGGCAGAATATCGATCGTCCGGGCCGTGGTGGTGCCCGCGCCAGCACCTGAGCTGGTCACCGTGATGATGTTGGGCGTGGTAGCGCTCGAAGCGCCCAGGATGTTGGTGTTGGCGCCATACTGGGTCTCCCAGCTCAAGACCTCCGCCTGCGCCAATTGCGCGAAGGAGCCCAAGAACAGAATGGCAAAAGCAACAGCGCGAAGCAGCCATGAGCCGCCCTTTACGTCGCAAAATGTCCTGCGCAGGAATTGCGCTGCCCGTCCCAAAATCAAGTCCCCCTACCCGCGGCGAAACACCTTGTTAACCGCGGTTAACAAGCGCCTAACTCATGCTTTTCTCTGGGATAGGTTAATGGTTGGTTAACCATAAAACGCCGGTTAGCGGGCTTTCCGAAAGTCGCGGAAGGAAACGCCAAAACCCACAAATTTAGCGGATTTTGTGGCGTTCCCGCAGCAGTGGGGCGCCGCTGCATGGCCTGGTTCATTAACGTTGAATCATGCGGCGATGGTGAACAGGAAGTTAACCACACGAATCAAATTCAGTTTAAATCCATGCAATTTTGTTCATTATTGATTCAAATTCCTGTCGAACGATTGACGTGGGATTGTCTGCTTGTTTCGAGGCCCTTGCAGTGTCCGCACTGTTTGGAAACAAGATTGAGCCCCGCGAGACCGCGCATCCACCGCGCCAGCCGCGACTGCTCCAGACAGCCTCGAGTCTCTTTCACCAACATGTTCGCCGGAATTCCACGGGCAAATGAAAGGGCTATACGATGTCAAAGGACTCCTACCTCGCAGAACTTCGCGGTGTATTGCAAACCGAAGCGCAGCGCAAAATGGCGCGAAACGACAAACGCGTCAGATTCTGGCAACGGATGTTCCTTGCGACAACGCTGATCGCAGCGAACCCCTTGCATGTCAGTGTCGTGCACAGTTCAAACCGTCCCGCCCAAACCCAGTGGAACACGGAAACGTCCAGCTTGGCTCTCGGAATCTTTGCCCAGGAAGCCGCAAAGCGCGTGGATGCCAAACTTGTCCAGGTGGCTGATCTCGGTGGCGGCAGCGGAGGAAACAAAGGCAGCGATGGCGGCAACGAGGGTAACAATGGCCGCAGCAACGACAGCAGCGACAAAGGCGGCGGCAGCGGCGAAAATGACAATGGCGGCAACGACGGCCGCAACGATGGCGATAACGACGGCAATGAAGGTGGCGGCGGCGGCAACAGCGACAACGGGGATGAAAGCAGCGATGGCGGCAGCCAGAATGAGGGGCCGCGAGTAGACAATCCAGAACCAGAGTCTGGCGATGGCGATGGCGATGGCGATGGCGATGGCGATGGCGATGGCGATGGCGATGGCGATGGCGATGGCGATGGCGATGGCGATGGCGATGGCGATGGCGATGGCGATGGCGATGGC
>JANOHH010000077.1:0-4777 GCA_031406395.1 Verrucomicrobiota bacterium
TGATTCCTGCCCTCCTGCCAGCATTGAAGTTTTTGGTGGCGGCCCGAGGAATGGGGGGAGAGTTTTCCCCGCTCCATGGCGGGGATGGCCGCCATTTGTTCCAGTAGATGAGTTTTTTTGGACTGATTCATATATGCCTAGCACACTAGGCATACACCTCCCCAAAAACCAGCCGAAAAACTGTATTGGAAGAATTTTGTCTCACACCCAGCGTCGTGTTCGAGTGTAACCTTCTCTCTCCAGCCTGGCGGCCACGGCCTTTCCCCTCCAAATTCGGAAGAAGGGCCGCTCCCCCTTCACCGGCGTATGAAGGTTTCGCGCAAGGACCCGCGCTCGGTCCGCACCACCATGCCGGTGCGGACATTATGCCGCGTGAACCAGCCCTGCGGCACTTCGAGCACGAACTGCACGTTGCTCGCCTGCGATGCCACCCCGCGCTCGTCGCCCGGTTGCAAGTTAATGATCTCCGCGATGGCGCCGTCGGGTGTAATGTAGGCAGCGGACAACGGCACCACACAATTGCGCATGTAGAAATTCTTTGGCCCGATGTTCCCGTCCGAAAACACAAAGAGCATCGCCGTATTCTCCGGCATATTGGTCCGATACATCATGCCGGTGGCAATCTCCACCGGTGCGATCGCGATTTCGGCGATCATTTCCTCGCGGCCCAGCCACACTTTTACGGTCGGCAACTTCGGCTGCGCGTGCAAAAGGTGGCCGCGAATGGGGTCAATGTCCGGGCGGGGTGCGGCCACCGGAGCGGGCGCCGCGGGTTTGCCACAACTGATCAATAGCGCGCCCGCCAGCAGCAGAACCGTCAAGTTTCCGGAAATTCTCATGGTCGTGAATGTTGCCCGGTCAAGGCTCTGCAAACCAATCTTTTCCATCGCTCACAACTTCCCGTTGTCGATCAGCCGTGTCGGGCCAAAAAACACCGCCAACGCCAGCTGCGTCCCGGGCTCCGCGGTTGCGACGGGCGTCAGCGTGTCGGGAGCAAACACCTCCACGTAATCCAGGCGGGCCAACGGCGCGGAAGCGATGAACTTTCTCAAATCGGCCTTTAGCCATTTCGTCGGAATGTGCTTTCGCCGTATGGCGGCGCGGGCCCGTTCGATAGTCTGGTGCAAGATCACCGCCTGTGCCCGCTGGGCCGCGGCGAGGTATCGGTTGCGCGAACTCAACGCGAGGCCGTCCGGCTCCCGTACCGTCGGCGCCACGATGATCTTCACCGGGAAATTGAGATCGCGCGTCATGCGCTGGACGACGGCCGCCTGTTGCCAGTCTTTCGCGCCGAACACCGCCACCTCCGGCAACACGAGGTTGAACAACTTCGCCACCACTGTCGTCACGCCGCGAAAATGGGTGGGCCGCGCCGCGCCTTCCATGCAATGCGACAACTGCTCCTCCACGACGTAAGTGCTGAATCCCGTGGTAGGGACGGCGCGCTGCGCCGTCCAGTCATCGCCGCGCGATGACCCTGCCACTTGAGGATACATCTCCGCATCGGTGGGCGTGAACACCACGTCCGCGCCGGCCGCCCGGCACAGTTTCAGATCGCGAGCGAGGTCGCGGGGGTAACGCGACAAATCTTCCTTCGGCCCAAACTGCTTTGGGTTGACGTAAATACTGACAACGACCTGGCCCGATTTACCGACACGCCGACGCGCTTCCCGCACGAGGCTCAGATGACCATCATGCAAGTAGCCCATGGTGGGCACGATGCTGACGCGCAGACCACGGCGTTGCCACTGGCGGGCGAGCCGCTGCATGGCAGTGGCGGAACGAAAGATTCGCATGGCGGAAAATTGCGCGAGACGCGGCCCGCAGGCCAGTTTCGAAATTAAGCAAAGTCGTAAATCACGGCCTTCACGCAGACGCGCTTGAAGACCTTCTCCACGAACTCGACGTGCAACGGATGCACCTGGTAATCGTCCTGTGCCTGCTTGTTCGGGAAGATGAGATTGAGCGCGACCTGATAGCTTTGATCCACTACGGGCCGGGGGCTGTTGACCATCTTACCAACATGATATTGCAATAAGCCCGGGATGGGTTTGAGATAGTGGTTCGCCCCGGCGATCAATTCCTCGGCTGCGTTGGGCTGCGCCGGATCGGTCCAAAAAATAACAACGTGCGAAAACATGATGCCGGATTGTCATCCGCCCGCCCGCTCGCCAGCAAGTTCAAATATCGATCAGCGCTGTCGCGTCCCGTAGATTCGTGACGCGATTCTGCCGGTGCGGAACTCCGGATGAACTAGGCCACTTACTTTCCGCTGCCCTTGGCCAGATCTCCAATCTGGCCCAAGCGGATTTTCTGGCCGTCGACGTTGATAATCACGAGGTGGTTCAGTCTAAATGTGGTTTCAATGGCGTAGAGCAGTTCGCTTTTGCTCAATGGCGTTTCGGTATGAAACCAAATGGGTAGGCCGTCGAATTTTTTTGACGACTCCGCCGTCTTGTCGGTCAGGCTGGCGTAGAACTTCAGTAACCGCTCAGCCGAACGGTCCGGCGGGCTCTTGTAATGAATGAAATCGTAGAGGGCTTTTTGCAGCCGTTGGAGATTTCGCTCCAGATCGGTGATGGGCCGCGTGGGGTCGGAGTAGCCCGTGGACGGCACTTTGTTCGGATCAAGCAGTTTTTCATCGGGTTCCGGCTTGGGAGCGCGAACTATTAACTGAGCACGTTCGGGCATCGGCACAACCTGCACAAATCTTTCACCGTCCTCCACCACGGCAAAGCCATTCAAAGCCAGGACGGTTGCCAGCGCATAGGCGGCTTCCTCCCGGGTCAGCGGGCAAGTGTTCTGCAGGCGCACCGTAATTCGGGGAAGCGTGACTGGGCGCAGGATTGTCCGCTGGCTAAAGGAGGCATAGAAGGGAAGAAGTTGGTCCAGATCTATTCCAAAAAAAGCGATGGCTCCAACCGGCAACGCCGGTCGGGACTTCGAGATGGCAAGTTCAGCCCCGCGAAGCGATACATCGTTCGAAAGCCCGCGCATGTCCTCATGGAATACGCGGACAAAATGCGGGCCGTCCTGGACCACGGCAATGCCCTGCTTCGAAAGGTCGCTTTCAATTCTGGCGATGGCATTGGTCTTCTCGGAGGGCAGGTCGGCAATCATTGCGTCGGTTAGACGTGGCAGGGCCGACCACATGAGAACGGTTTTCTCCGTGAGGTTTCCGTAAACACCCAGCGGATCTGCACCCGCCAGAAGTGGCGCAAGGAAACACAAGAGTATGAGAGCTGGCTTGGCGGTCATATTGTGATGCGCCGAGGCTGAGCGACCACCGCCTCGAACACCCGCAAGGTCGCCCGGGCCATCGCTTCGGCGCTGAATTTTTCGGTTACGGCCCGGCGGCCCGCTTCGCCCAGGGCCCGGGCGCGATCCGGATTCAGCAGCATTTCTTCCAGCGCGTCGGCCAGCGACTTGGCGTCGTTGGGTTCGCACAAAACGCCGCCGCCCGTGGCCGCGAGTATCTCCGGGAACGCGGCGGTGCGCGGCTCTACTACCGGCACGCCTGCGGCCAGCGCTTCAATGACGTAAAGCCCAAAAGCCTCGCCATAATTCGCCGGAACGGAAAAGACCGTCAGGCCCCGGAGAAACTCCAGTTTCTCCGCGCGATTCAGATTCGGGCTGAAGCCGACTTCGCCAATGTAGCCGGCTTCGGCAAGCCGCACGCGCAGGGACTTGACGAAGGGTTCATCCCCCGGGCCGCATCCACCACCGATGTGCAACTTCAAGCGCGGCACGCGCCCGCGTTGCTTGAGCTGGATATAAGCTTCCACCAGCGTATCCAGTCCCTTTTCTTTACACATGCGCGCGAAGTAGCCGAGGACGGGCGCCCGCTGATTCTCGACCCTCAGCACTCGGCCCTCAACTGCATAACCCGCCAGGTGGATCCCATCGGGAACCACATGCACCCGCTCCGACTTCAAGTTGAGTCGCCGCTTCATGGCCTCAGCGTTCCAACGGCTTGGTGCAATCCACGCGTCCAAATCGGCGGCCCGCTCGGTCAGCAATTGCCAAACGACCGGGCGTAAGGCCGGCGGCAATGCGTCGAGATACGGTTCTTCCCCTTGCAACAAACAGACCACCGGGATGTTGAGCTCAGCTTTCAACCGGCGCACCATACCGACGAGCAGGGCGTTGGAAAGGCAGATGACGTCCGGTTTCGCGTGCTCGCGCAGCCAGCCGATGAGTTCGGTGATCTCGCGGTTCTGATTGCCGGTCTCGCCGCGCAACATGGAGAGCAGGAGTTCGCCAACTTCGGTGGCACGCGTTTTCGCCGCGCGCCCGGCGGCCCATTCGAGCAGGCGGCGCGAGTTTAGCCAACGGTGCAGCCAGTCGGGCGCATGGCGAAACAAGGCGGATTTTTGCTGGAGATAAACATTGATGCCGCCGAAGAAGATCGGATTGCCCGCGCTTTGATCCGCTTCGTCCACGTTGATGGGCAGATAAAGCGGCAGCATCGAGGCGTCGTGACCCAGCTGGCGCAAAGCGGCCACGAGCGTGTTGTCGTGGAAGCAATTGCCACAAAACATGCCACCGGCACCGGGTGTGAGTTGAACGATATTCATGTTTGATAGGCCGCTCGACCGGAAAACTTTAGTCGCTCGGCGGGCCGGCGCAACTTTACATTCGCACGGGGAGCCGACGGGTGTGTGAGACATAATTCTTCTCTTAAGCTGCCAACGCGAGGGTGTCGTTACGCGCCGCGTGGGTGTTGAGTCTGTATTTCCAGAACTCGCCGAGCCTTCGGCTGCTGTGAATGCAGCGA
>JANOHH010000094.1:0-4558 GCA_031406395.1 Verrucomicrobiota bacterium
GGCCTGCGATTCGACCCCCTCCGAACCATCCGCGCGGCATTGTTGGGAAGTATTCACGAGCAAGAATAACCGCCACAACAAATCTCCGCGACTAGGGTGTTCCTTGCCGCCATCGGGAGAATCCCCGGGTTGAATCATGACGCGTGAGCTTGGGACGGGCGAAAAGTTGAGTCGCGCGTTGGTCAGCAGTTCCTAGCGTCAGCGCGCCGCCGCTGCGACTGACTCTAATTCGGAAAATCCTCCGGTAGGGTTACACCCCATAGCACCCGCCCGCGCACCGGCCTAGGCTGATGGCATGAATAACAAAGCCCTCAGTCAAATTGGAAGAAGTATATGTCACTGATCTCTCTGGCCGTCACCTTGATCGTCATCGGGGTGTTGCTTTGGTTGGTCAACACCTACATTCCGATGGACGGGAAGATCAAAAAGATTCTCAACGTCGTGGTAGTGATCTGCGTCGTCGTTTGGCTGCTGGTCGCCTTTGGCGTGCTGGATCACTCGGGCGACATCCGCGTCCCGCAGATCAATTGAAATGGTCACCGGTACGTCGCCGCGAAACCCGAAATCACCCCCAACCCCCAGAGCTTTTAAAAATGAATCTTGCGAGCATGGTTTTCATCTGGCTTGGTTTGTCACTGCTGTTCACGTTCGCACTGTGCCGGGCGGCGAGCGGTCCGACTCCCAAACCCGGCTTCCCTGATAAATCACCCGCCTCCGGCAACTCCGCCAACCAACCACGGTTAACCTCCACAAATTTATGATCCCCAAACATGCCCAGTTCATCGCCGCCATGAACGAGAAGAAAAAGATATGCGTGCGTTTCTATTCCAAACCCGACAGCGGTGTGCTGGATCGCGTCTGTGCGCCGACGGATTACGGTCCAGGAGGCGAGATTAAGGACGGGCTGAATCGCTATTGGCTTTGGGACTACTTGGGCGACTCTGGTTCGCATAACCTGGGCTTGGTGCCAGAGCAGATTGTGGATTTGCAAGTGCTCGGCGAGGGGTTCGATCCGGCAACATTTGACGTGGAGCTGACTCCGGTTTGGGTGGCGCCGCCCCCGTGTGGATTGCCGGTTGCGGCTGTTGTTTTACAGGACGGCGCCGCAAATCGAAAATTGTAAGCGGACTGCAGGAAGGGGCAGTTGACAAGCTGCGGTCAGACCAACCCAAGGACGGGCGAAGCGAACACCCGGGTAAGGCAAAATGCGAAAATCGATCCGTCAGCTATTCTCCGGTTTGCGGTGGCGACTGCTGCTGCTCGTGCTGCTGGCATGCGCCCCTTTGGTGGGATCGGCACTGCACTCGGCGTCCGAGGAGCGGCGGCGGCTGGTAAAGGATTGGAAGCAGCGTTCGCAGGCGATGACGGCATTGGCCGCGCGGGAAGAGAGCCAGGTGATCGGCCAGACGCGCCAACTGCTGTTGGCCCTGGCCGAGTCGGCTCCGGTGCGGGCGGGCAATCGTCGGGACTGCAAGAAATTGCTGGATGAGGTCTTCGGCAGCTATCCACGCTACGCCAATTTGGAAGTGATCCGGACGAATGGACTGCTGCTCGCCAGCGCACGCCCGGTGGTCGACTCAGTCAATCAAACGAACCGTCCGTGTTTCCGCCGTGTGCTCGCCACGCGTGCCTTCGCGATTGGCGATTTCCCGGACGGACCCGCGGTCGGCAAGTCCACCGTCAATTTTGGTTATCCGGTTTTTGATTCCGCCAGGCAGGTTCAAGCGGTAGTCCTGGCCACCTTGGATTTGGACTGGGTCAGCCGTTTCGAATCCGCGTTGCCAGCGCAATTACCCCAAGGCGCGACGTGGACGGAGATTGATCGCAACGGTCGAATCCTCGTTCGCTATCCCGCGCCGGAAAAATGGATTGGCCAATCTTTTCCAGAAAGTTCGCTTTTAAAAAAGGTCTTTCGTCAAAATCAGGGTGTGGTCGAGGCGATGTCAACGGACGAAATTCCGGGTTATCATGCTTTTGCTGCCCGGCACAGCCAGCTCGTTCTCGATGAGGTGGTCACCATTCTAAGCATTTCCCAACCCGTTCTCTTTGCCGAAGCCGACCGCCGGCTCCAGGCAAGCCTAACCGGGTTGGGGGTGGCCGCCACCTTCGCTTTCTTCCTCGGCTGGATCGGCAGCTACCTGCTGGTTCTGCGCCCGGTTCGTACCCTGGTAAAATCCAGCGCGCGGCTGGCCACCGGCGAATTTAGCACCCGCACCGGGTTGTCACATAAAGGCGACGAACTGGGGCAGCTGACCCGTACCTTCGATCAGATGGCTCAAGCCTTGGAAAATCGCGAAGGGGAACGTCTGTCAGCCGGTCACGCACTGAAGGCTTCCGAGATACGCTACCGCCGGCTATTTGAAGCCGCCCAGGACGGGATTTTGATTCTCAACGCGGACACTGGACAGATTGATGATATCAACCCGTACCTGACGGATATGCTGGGCTACACGCGGGAACAGTTGTTGGGGAACAAACTCTGGGAGATCGGCCCGTTCAAAGACGCAAGTGCGTCCAAGGCGGAGTTCCGGGAACTGCAGCGTGAAGGTTGCGTCCGTTACGATGATTTGCCGCTGGAAACCAGCGCGGGCAAGTCCATCAGCGTCGAGTTTGTCAGCAATGTGTATCAGGTCAACGGCAGCAAAGTGATTCAATGCAATATTCGCAACATCACCGAACGCAAGCAGGCCGAGGCCAAACGCAAGCAGTACAGCCGCAAACTTCAAGTGCTGTCGCGGCGGCTGGTCGAGGCGCAGGAGACCGAACGCCGGAACATCGCGCGCGAACTCCACGACGAAATCGGCCAAGCTCTCACGGTCATGCAGTTGAACCTGCAAGCGCTGTTACAATCGCCGGGCACCGACGCCCTGACGCCGCGCTTGAGTGAGAACCTTGCGGTGGTCGAGCGCGTGTTGGAACAGGTGCAGGACATCTCGCTGAACTTGCGCCCGTCAATCCTCGACGATCTGGGTTTGGAGCCGGCGGTGCGCTGGTACACGGATCGGCAGGCGGCGTTGGTCGGGTTGAAAGTCGAGTTCCACGCCGATCGGTTGGAGCGCCGCCTGGATCCGGTGATCGAAACCGAGTGTTTTCGCGTCGCCCAGGAAGCCTTGACCAACGTGGTGCGCCACGCGCAAGCGAAGGTCGTGACCGTGGAATTGCGTCAGGAAGGGGGGCAGCTCCATCTCCGCGTGCGCGACGATGGGATCGGATTTGAGGTGGTCAACGTCCGGGAAAAGGCCGTCCTCGGTGCAAGCCTGGGTCTGTTGAGCATGGAGGAGCGGGCGGCTTTGGCCGGGGGCGGATTGGAATTCACGTCCATTCCCGGGCAGGGTACCGAAGTGCATGCCTGGTTTCCGTTAAAGTGGCAGAGCCCACCCTCCGAATCGAAAGACCAATGAACAAACCCATTAAAGCCATTCGCGTCATCCTGGCCGATGACCATACGCTCGTGCGCGCGGGCATCCGCGCCTTGCTGGAAAAATTGCCGGGAGTACAAGTGGTGGGTGAAGCGGGCGATGGCCGCGAAGTTTTGAATCTGATCAAACTGCAGCAGCCGGATGTGGTGTTGCTGGATATCACCATGCCGGGTTTGAATGGTCTGGACGCAGCGGCCCGGATGGCCAAGGAATTTCCGAAGGTGCGGGTCATCATTCTTTCCATGCACAACAACGAGGAATACTACTGGCGGGCCCTGAAGGCGGGGGCGGCGGGTTACCTGCTCAAGAAGGCCGCGACGACGGAACTGGAAACCGCTCTGCAACGCGTGGTCCGCGGGGAAATCTATCTCAGTCAGGAAATCTCCGCGCGGCTCGTTAAGAAGTTTCCCCTGCAGGGCATCGCCGACCGCAAAAGCCCGCTCGAACAGTTGACGGGCCGGCAACGCGAGATCCTCCAATTGATCGCGGAGGGCCAGAACACCAAGGGCATCGCCGAAATCCTTAAGGTCAGCCCCAAGACGATCGAATATCATCGCATGAAATTGATGACGGGCCTGAACGTGCATGACATCCCGGGGCTGGTGCGTTTCGCTCTGCGGGTGGGATTGGTTTCGCAGGAAAATTGACGCGCGCTCCAATCCCAGCCGGGTTACCTCCCGCCATCACCACAGTTCGTGGCCATGCAGCTTGAAGCGGCGTTCAATTTTGCCCCAAGTATCGTTGAGCTGGATCGTTTGCTCCAGGCTGCCGCCCGCTTTGTCCGGATGCACGCAAGCTATCCGCTGCCGGTAAAGCCGACGCGCCTGCTCCAGAACCTGCAGATGATCGATTCGTCTCAGCCAAAACGATCCGTTTTCATTCTGCCGGCGAACGTAGAGCATTCGGTTGGGCACACCCACCGTTTTCAGCAGCCCCATGATTTGGTGCGTGTTCCCGGAGCTTCTTGTTTTCCGATATTTTGTGAGATTGAGCGGTATCGAGTTCATGTTTCGTATTGGTTGGCAAAATTGCGCCGGCTACACTGCACCACCTGTTGGTGGAAAGTCTTCCAGTTCGCACCGTAGTAACGCACTGCAAGACCTCGCGGCGCTATGGGGTGTAACCCTGAAAAATCGATC
>JANOHH010000018.1:0-3334 GCA_031406395.1 Verrucomicrobiota bacterium
CCAGTGCGACCTGAGCGGCGAAGTGCTTGGCCCGCCGAACCATCACCATTACCAGAAACAGTTGCGCAAGTTGCAAGCAGACCGCTACAGCCGGATGCCGATCGAGGTTTACAAATCCCGCGTAAAGATCGTGCGCGACGAGGCGGTGGTAAAGCAATGGGTTGAGGACCAAAGCTGGAAAACCCAATACATCTGCCTCAATGTCCCCGAGCCGCTCACCCTGCCGAATCGCGAAGAGGTGGAGAAACATTTCCGCGCAACGCACAAGGACACGATCATAAAAGCAGTCGAGTCGCAGATCGTCAGCGGCGTGGCGTGCCGTTCATTGCGGGGCGGACTCAGCCGAGTAGTGATGGAGTTGCTGGCTGATCAGCGTCGCTTCCCAATGCAGATCGCCACGGCACTCAGCCAATCATTTGCCCATAGCGGCCTGCACTTCTTCAAAGTGAACAAGACGGTCACCCACGTGGCGGTGGCACGGCCGACCTACCTGGATTTGGAAACCACGCCGGTCTCCGAAGGGGTGCGACGCATCGTGGATTTCATAAACGCGCATCCGAAATGCAACCGCCGCAAACTTATCGAGGCCTTAGTGCCTTCACCCGCACCGGCACCGATCCCGGTCGCCCCGGCAGAAGGAGAAGCGAGTCTGGCCGTGCCGAACGCTGCCGAGCCGACCACGGAGCAAGCGGCGATGGCGGGCGACTTGCATTGGCTGGTACATCAAGGGCACGTAATCGAATTTGCCAACGGCCTTTTGGAAACAGCGAAAAAGCCCTTGCCCAGACCGCCGAAGCCGGAAGCGAAGCCGGTGGTCGTAGTGCCGCCTGCCGCACCCGCTACCGCACCAATCGAAGCGCCTGTTGCCGAGGCCACTGCCCCGGCCAGCCAACCTGTGGCGGAAGATTCATCCAGTGCGGCACCAGAGGCCGCGCCGACGTCCCCTGCGGCGGCAGGGATTTAGGCAGCGCATTGTCCCGCAAAAGCAAAGGCTGATTCCGACGAGCGGAATCAGCCTTTTTTCTCCGGACCTATGAAAGCTATGTTGGTGGCGCGGCGGGCTTAGGCTTTACCGAACCGTTCGACCAGCGCGGCCAAACCGGTTTTGGTCTCGGGCGCCTGCTGGCGGACCTTGAGCTGGCCGAGGATGGCGTGCCAGCCGATGTAAATCTTGTGCCATTGGTTCTCGAGGCTGCGCAACGCGCCTTCACTCAACTCACTCAGATAACGGAGCGAGGGGGAGTTGCCAATTAGGCTGTGAATTTCCTCCTTGGTCGGCGAGCTGACTTCCATGCCGGCGAGAATGCGTTCGAGCTCTTGCACCAGCACGCTCTTCATCTCCAGGAAGTGGGTTTCGTCCTCGGCCCCGAACTTTTTGGCGCGGGCGATGTTGATGAAATGGTTGAATTGCTTCCAACATTCGAGGTAGTTCTCGGTCTGTTGAATCAGCGGATGCATTTTTTGATTACTCATAGGTCGGAGGTTTTTAGTTTTGGAATTGTACCGGAGGAATTGGAGGCCGTAAGAAAGACGAGGGCGCCGCCGCGTAACTCACGGGCAGTGATGCTCAGGCCCGGATAATGAACAACGAGCTCATCGAGCGGCAGCTGTGCTGTCTGCGCTTCGCGAAAGGTATCCACCACGCAGAGGCCGATCTCTGCGATTAGGGCTTCTGGAAAGCTCGACGGCAGGGTGGTCGCAAGGATCCGTCCTCCTCGATCCAGGCTAAAACTGCCCGAGTGCAGTTGCAGCAGGGGCCGGGCAGGTTTGGAGAAGAAGCTTAGGAGGCCCATAGTGTTAAAATCTTTCGCATCCGGTCGCGGATTTCGCTCGCGCCAAGGGTTTGACACCAGCCCACGCACAAGGTCGCGGGGCCTTTTTGCGCAATCGCGACATTCCGTTGCCCCCCCAGGCCGATGATTTGTTCGAGCGTGCCGGCCTGCAGGGATTCGCCGAGCGCACGGAACCGCTCGCAGCTCTTCCGCGTCCAGCTGGCGAGGCGCTCGGGGTTTTCGAGGCCGCGGGAATCCACCTTGGTCTCGGCCGTGATCCGCAGCGCGAATTCCACGCCGTCGGTCTGCGCCAGGCTCGACAAGCCCGTGGCATCGCTGTGCGCCGCCGGCCCAGGCATGGCATTGGCCGCGGTGTCAGTGTTGCTGGCTTCGTCGAACGCTTGCGCAGTTTCGAGCAGCAGGGCGTTGTACGATTTGAAGATGGTGCGGGGGCGGCTGGGTTCCGCTGGCAGGAATTCGAAATTGCCAGTGCGCCAACTCAGAATCTTCTGAAAAGCTTCTTCACCCCGTGCGGCCTCACTCTCGGCGTCAATGAGCTCGCCGTCATTCACCCAGATGTTGCCCACAAAGGGCCCGTTGGTCACGCGCAGCACCGACGAGCTTTGGGAGATACACTCTAGTTGAACAAGATCCATGAGACTCTTGCTCTGCATGCCGCGAAAGCCGGGCTCCGATTCGCGGCCAAGGAGCGATTCAAGACATTCCATGAATTGCTTCATTTCGGGCTCGGTCCCCGGCTTGTGCCAGTAAAGATCCACCCCGAGCGCATAGACGCGCGAACGAAACTGTTCGTCCACTACGGAGGTCAGAACTACGGTGCGCAGTTCGGGAAATTTCCGACGAACGATGGAGAGCAATTGCAACCCGTCCATCTTCGGCATTTTCAAATCGCTGACGAGCAACCGGTAAGGAACGGCCTCCAGCATTGCAATGGCGCGGGCACCGGAGGGAGCGATGTGGACCTCGGGATGACTCGGCAGCAACGCGAAAGTCTCGCGATAGACTTCGAGCAAATCCGGATCATCATCCACCAGCAAAATCTTATGCCGTATTTCCATTTATTCTGTTCGGTTATAACCACCGGTTTGCTTCTCGCCCACCGCGCTGCGGCCCCGGCCTGCTTCATCCGCTATAAAGCAAGTGGTATTCCGTGCCTCTGACTTTGGGAACTTTGTCCACCGGTCCGCACGATTTCGCGCCCGAGGGAATCGGGGGAGTATGACTGGCGGACCCCACGTGTTCGAGCAGGCGGCAAAGCCGGGGCAGCGAGCAAGACAGCCAGTCCAGTGATGGGACAAGTCGGGGTTGAAGCGGCTGGTCGAAACATTTGCGTGGCGCGGGTAAGACAATCGCTAGCGGACACTTGCTCGATCTTGTCACCTCGAAGGGGTCAAAGTTGAATGGTTGCGTGTCAAGTTTTACGTTGGGCCGGACCCACGGAATACCCCAGCCCTGCAAGGGCTTTGCGGCTCAGGGGGAATCCCGTTTTTTGGCGCTTGCCCAGGGGCTTTCCCGGCCTGCGATGATGAAGTCGGTGGGGG
>JANOHH010000111.1:0-6735 GCA_031406395.1 Verrucomicrobiota bacterium
TAGAGGTTGCGTTCCCACCCACTGACAGCTGGCAGCGTCACGCCAACCTCCGCCTGCGTGATCCGGTTTGAATGCGTGGAAGATTTTGGCGACAAAGCGTGTGTGAACATCTCCAGGGTCGCCGCTGGCATTCTCCACGGCCATTGTCCCTTGCGCCCCAAACTCGAAGCCGCCCGCCTTGCCGCGGAGGATGGCGCAGCCACAATTGACAGGGCCGTCAGATGTTGTGTGTTGGGTATTCGCAAAAAGCAAAAGATTGCGGCGAAATCGCGGGGTCGGCCTGCGCTTTTGCGGTTTCGACGTGGAACGGGACGCGGCGGAGCAAAGAGTCCACCCATAATCTTACTCCTAATATCCCCATCCCGCCTTTGAGCTTTCGAGCAGGAGCAAGAGCAAGAAAAGCAGAGCGCCGCGCCCAAAACTGCATTGACTCCACCACCGCCGCGCCACAAATTCAGAAGCAAATATGAAAGTCCTCGCTGCGCCCTCTGTTGGCTTTCGCTTGGCGGCCACGTCCAAGTTCACCGCCCCCACCGTGGATCAGATCATGGTCGAGGAACGCGCCGCGTCTTTCACGAAGCGCAGTCTCAAGTCCAGTGCCAAACTCGCCGGCCTCAAGATGGTCGTGAGCCTGTGCGACCTCACCACGCTCGAAGGCAAAGATACGCCCGGCAAAGTCGAGTATCTGTGTCACAAAGCGGTCCAGCCCATCGAAGCCAAGTGCGATGTACCGCCCTGCGCTGCCGTGTGCGTTTATCCGAACCTAGTGAAATACGCGCGGAAATTTCTCGGCGACAATTCACCGGTGAACATCGCCTCAGTCGCCACGGGATTTCCCAGCGGACAATACCCCTTGCCCACCAAACTCCATGAAGTTCGCCGCGCCGTGGCCGAGGGCGCGGATGAAATTGACATGGTGATCAACCGTTGTGCTTTTCTCGCCGGCGATCACGCCAGGGTCTTCGATGAAATCGCCGCCACGAAAGCGGTCTGCGGCCCGGCGCATCTCAAGGTCATTCTCGAAACCGGCGAACTGGTCACCTATGACAACGTGCGGCTCGCCAGCGAAATCGCCATGCAAGCCGGCGGTAATTTCATCAAGACCAGCACCGGCAAAGTTTCACCTGCCGCGACGTTGCCCGTCACGCTCGTGATGTTGGAGGCCATCCGTGATTACTTTTTCGCCACCGGCACCCGCATCGGCATGAAGCCCGCCGGCGGCATCCGCACGTCGAAGCAGGCGCTCGCCCACCTCGTGATGGTCAAGGAAACGCTCGGCGACGACTGGCTCACGCCCGACCTGTTCCGTTTCGGCGCCAGCACACTCGTCAACGACGTGCTCATGCAAATCGTCAAGCAAGCGGATGGCAATTACCAAAGCCCGGACTATTTCTCGCTGTCGTGATGCTGCCCGTGAAGTCGAAGTTATTTTCGAATCAGCTTGCCGGAGCGTTCCTCCTGCTGGGATTGAGCAAATCCATCTCCTCCGGTACGCCGGTGGATTACCTGCGGGAGGTAAAACCAGTTCTGGCCGAAAATTGCTACCGCTGTCACGGTGCGTCTCAGCAAAAGGCCGGCTTGCGCTTGGACACTGCAGCGTTTGCTTTACAGGGCGGCGAGAGTGGCCCCGCTTACGTCGCCGGAAAAAGTGCGGCCAGCCTCCTCATCCAGGCACTCCAAGGCACGCACGACGACATTTCGCGCATGCCGTACAAGAAACCGCCCCTGCCGGACCCACAGATCTCGACCATCGCCTCGTGGATTGATGCAGGCGCGAACGCCCCCACCAATGAAGCGCCCCAGTCGGATAAGCATTGGGCGTTTCTAGCCCCGGTGCGAGCACCATTGCCGGGAGTGAAACAAACCGACTGGCCGCGCAACGGGATCGATCGCTTCATCCTCGCTCGCCTCGAATTGGAACACGTCAAGCCGTCGCCGGAAGCAGATCGCGTTACGCTTCTTCGCCGGGTGTGTTTGGATTTGCTCGGCCTGCCGCCAACACCCAGCGAGGTGGACGCTTTTGTGAATGACCGCCGGTTGGATGCCTACGAGCAATTAGTTGAGCGCCTCCTCGCGTCGCCGCACTATGGCGAACGCTGGGGTCGGCACTGGCTCGACGTGGCACGCTACGCAGACTCGAATGGCTATAGCGTTGACGCGCCGCGCACGATCTGGAAACACCGCGATTGGGTCCTTGATGCCCTGAATCGCGATCTTCCCTACGACCAGTTCGTCATCGAGCAACTCGCCGGCGATCTGCTGCCCGACGCGACGCTGGCGCAGAAGATTGCGACCGGTTTTCATCGCAACACGCAGATCAATCAAGAAGGGGGGATTGACCTCGAGCAATTCCGCATTGAGTCGGTTTTGGACCGCGTCAGCACGACCGGCACGGCTTTCCTCGGGTTGACGGTCGGCTGCGCGCAATGTCACGATCACAAATTCGACCCCATCAGTCAGCGAGAGTTCTATTCGCTGTATGCGTTCTTCAACAACCAGGACGAGCCAGACCTCGAGGTGGCCTCGCTCGAAGAACTAGCGCAGCGCGACGCGTATCGCATCCGGACCAAAACGCTGGAGACCGCATTGAAGCACCACGCGGATTCGATTGCGCCTGAACAAGCGACGTGGGAAGCCGGTCTGACGCCGGAACCGCGAGCAAAATTGAAGGATGGAGTGCAAGCTGTGCTGGCGTTGCCGCCGGATCAGCGCAACGAAGAGCAACGGAAAAAGGTCTTCACCGCCTTTCGCGATCAGGACCCTGGTTACAAGCAGCTCCAAATTGAGTTGGACAAATTCAAGAAGGACGAACCCCACATCACTACGACCATGATCCTGGAGGAGCGCGCCAAGCCGCGCGAATCCTATGTGTTCATCAAAGGCGATTTTACACGCAAGGGCGATCCCGTCACACCCGGCACACTGCGAATTCTCAATCCATTCCCGGCGAAGGAGAAGCCCAACCGGCTTGATCTCGCGCGCTGGATTGTGGATCCGCAAAATCCGCTGACGGCGCGGGTGCAGGTCAATCGCATCTGGCAGCAGTATTTCGGGCGCGGCCTTGTGGAGACGGAAAATGATTTCGGCACGCAGGGCATTCCGCCGACGCATTCCGAATTGCTCGACTGGCTTGCCACGGAATTGATCGCGCAGAAATGGAGTCAGAAGGCAATCCACCGACTCATCGTTTCCTCCGCGACGTACCGGCAGTCCTCGCGCGTCCGGTCCGACTTGGTGAATCTGGACGCCAACAACAAACTTCTGGCGCGGCAATCCCGGCTGCGGCTCGAGGCCGAAATCGTCCGCGACGTCGGCCTGTGCGCGAGCGGGTTGTTGAATCCGAAGGTTGGTGGCTCGGGCGTTTTTCCGCCGCAGCCAGACGGCGTGATGACTTTGGGGCAGTCTAAACGCGACTGGACGTCCAGCGAGGGGGAGGATCGTTTTCGACGCGGGATGTACACGTTCTTCTGGCGGGCCACGCCGCACCCGGCGTTGATGGTTTTCGACAGTGCCGATGGATTCAGTGCCTGCACGCGCCGGCCGCGTTCGAATACACCGCTGCAGGCACTCACGTTGCTGAATGACGCAGCGTTCGTAGAGTTCGCCCAAGCGCTGGCGGCGCGGGTAATGAAGGAGGAATCGAAATCCGACCCTGAGCGGATCGAGCAGGCCTTCCGCTGGTGCCTCGGCCGTAAACCATCGCCGGCGGAGCGCGAACGGCTGTTAACTTTGTTGCGTAAGGAATTGGCCGCATTCGCGAAATCTCCCGGCGAGGCGCTTGCGATGCTGCCACACAGGCAAGCCCCGGCGCTGGACCCGACTCAACTCGCCGCGTGGATCACGGTGTCCCGTGTGTTGCTGAATCTGGATGAAACCATCACAAGGGAGTGACCAGGAGATGAACACCGCCTTGAAGTCAGATGAGATAAGCTGCGCTTTGGTAGGGTCGGCGCGCTACGCCGACCGCCGGCCCGTGCAGGGCCGGAATCCTTTCGCCAACACATCACACCTGTCGTTTAAGCTATTGCACCGCTGCACGCGGCGCTGGTCGTCGCAGCGCGACGACCCTACCGATGGCGACCTTCACAAATCATGACCCATTTCCCCACCCACCCCGATCTGCGCTACCTTACACGCCGTCAGTTCTTCAGCCGTTGCGGGCTCGGGCTGGGCGCCATAGCGCTCGCCTCGATGTTGAAGGAGTCGCGACTTTTCGGTGCGGTTCCGGCCGCATCGCCCAATCCCATGGCTGGGAAGCCGCCGCATTTTCCGGCGAAGGCGAAGAACATCATTTATCTTTTCATGGCCGGTGGGCCGTCACAACTGGAACTGTTTGATTACAAACCCAAGCTCAACGAACTGAATGGCCAGCCGATCCCGCAATCGTTCCTCGATGGCAAGCGCTTCGCCTTCATGGACAGCAGCCACGGCACGAAACTGCTCGGTTCGCGTCGCCAGTTCAAACGCCACGGCCAGTCCGGCATGTGGGTTTCGGAAATGTTTCCGCACACCGCAACGATTGTGGACGACGTGAGCTTCGTCACCTCCTGCGCGACGGACCTTTTCAACCATGCGCCGGCCAAACTGTTCATGAACACCGGTTCGGGCCAATTTGGCCGGCCCAGCATGGGGTCGTGGGTCACTTATGGCATCGGTAGCGAATCGGAAAATCTGCCCGGCTTCGTGGTGCTGCAAAGCGGCCCCCGTGGCCCGCGTGGTGGTTCGGTGAATTGGGCCAGCGGTTTTCTGCCGACGTCGTATCAGGGCGTACCTTTACGTGGCGCGGGCGATCCGATTCTGAACATCGCCAACCCGCCCGGCGTCAGCGCCCCGCGCCAGCGCGATTCCATTGACGCCATCCACGATTTGAATCTCCAGCGATTGGTCGCCACCGGCGATGCGGAAATTGCGACGCGCATCGCCGCTTACGAAATGGCCTATCGGATGCAATCCAGCGCGCCCGAACTGACGGACCTGACGGGCGAAAGTGACGCTACGCTCAAGCTCTACGGCGTCGAAAAAGACCAGCCTTCGTTCGCGCGCAATTGTCTGCTCGCGCGGCGATTGGTCGAACGTGGCGTGCGCTTTGTACAGCTCTACCACACGAACTGGGACAGCCACGGCGGCCCCGGAGAAAATCTGGAGGGCGATTTTGCAAAAGTTTGCCGTCAGGTGGATCAAGGCCAGGCGGCGTTGATCAAGGATTTGAAAGCGCGCGGGCTGCTGAAGGATACGCTGGTGGTCTGGGGCGGCGAATTCGGCCGGACGCCGATGGGCGAACACCGCGACACCACCGGGCGCAATCATCACATTGACGCGTTCACGATGTGGTTCGCCGGCGGCGGCGTGAAGGCCGGCACCATCATTGGCCAGACCGACGAATTCGGGTTCAACGCCGTCGCCGACCGCGCGCATGTGCATGACCTGCACGCAACGATGCTCCATCTGCTTGGTCTCGACCATAAAAAGCTCACCTTCCGCTTTCAAGGCCGCGATTTCCGGCTCACCGACGTTCACGGAGAACTCGTCACCAAGCTGTTGGCGTAATCCAGAGGTGGCAGGGAACGCAGTTCGAATTTTGAACAACGCCCTGTCTGACGCGGGCGATACAATGCAGTCGGAAGTCCGTGGGTCCGTTGACGATTGGAGACTGTCAGGACCGAGGTTGAAGTTTCAAACTGGCTCAGAGCTTCAAGCGTTCTGCGAGCAGTTCCGCCACGTCCAACACCCGGGCCGGACTGCCTTGTGCCGCCACGCCGTCGGTCATCATCGTCAGGCAGAAAGGACAACCGACGGCGACCGTCTTGGCACCCGTGGCCAGGGCTTCCGTGGCGCGGACCGTGGAAACGCGTTGCTTCGGGTCTTCTTCCACCCACATGCGCCCGCCGCCGGCCCCGCAGCAGGAGGTCTTTTCCCGGTTGCGCGGCATCTCGCGCAAGTCGGTCGCGGCGCCCGTCGCGCCCAACGCGGTGGCCAGCACGGCGCGCGGCGCTTCGTGAATGCCGTTGACCCGCGCCAGATAACAGGGGTCGTGATATGTCACCGCGCCCGTGGTGTCCGAGCTTTCGGAACTCGGGACTTTGAGTCGCCCGTCTTGGAGCAGTTGCGAGATAAACTGCGTATGATGGATCACCTCGTACTGGCCGCCAAACTGGGAGTAATCCTTGAGCAGGCTGTTCAGGCAATGCGGGCAGTGCGCGAGAATCTTGCGGACATTGTATTTGGCGAGCGTGGCGATGTTGGCCTGGGCTAGTTCCTGAAACAAAAACTCGTCGCCGAGGCGGCGCGCAGATTCGCCCGTGCACTTTTCCTCGCGGCCGAGGATGGCAAAATTCACGCCGGCCTGTTTCAACAACTTCACCACGGCGCGGGCCACGCGTTGCGCGCGACGATCATACGATCCCGCGCAGCCGATCCAGTAGAGCACCTCGAAACCCGGGTTCTCCTTGGCGGTGGGCACGCCCAAGCCTTCCGCCCAGTTCGGGCGATCCGCTGCGGGCAAACCCCACGGATTGGAACTGGATTGCATCCGGCGCAAGGCCGTCGCCGCCGTGCCGCTTAACGTGCCTTCGCCCACGCGATTCCGGCGCAGGTCGGTGATCAACGTGAGCGGATCAATCCGCACCGGGCAAACGCCGACACACGCGCTGCACGCCGTGCAGGACCAAAGCGTCTCGGCCCGGATGATGTCGTCATGCAGGGACGGCACCGTAGCGGCGCCTCGGGAGAGCGCCG
>JANOHH010000154.1:0-6475 GCA_031406395.1 Verrucomicrobiota bacterium
GGCGAAGCCGCCGCCGAGTGGCACGACACGAAGGACGGTTTGTTCGAATGGAAGGGCGACACGTCGAGCGACGAGATTTGCGCGCACTTTTACGCCGTCGCCCTGTTTCTGGAACTGGCGGCGCAGGGCGAAGAAATCCAACAGGCCAAAACCTTTCTGTCAAGCGTGGCCGGGCATCTGATGGATCACGGCTGGCAGTTGATTGACGTCGATGGCAAGCCGACGCGCTGGGGGCGCTGGAGTCCAGAGTATTTCAATGCGGCGGGCGAGGGCAACGCGGCGCGCGGATTGAACGCGCTCGAAATTCTCTCATTCATCAAAACCGCCGAAGTGCTGACGGGCGAGCCACGGTTCGCGCAAGGTTACCAGGAACTGGTAAAGCTCGGTTACCCGGAGTACACCTTGCGGCAGAAGTGTACGTTCCCGCCCGGGGACGTCCTGCAGTTTCTCGAACACCTCGCGTTTCTCTGTTACCCGAACCTGTTGAAATACGAAACCGACCCGCGGCTGCGCTCAATCTACCGGCGCAGTCTCGATCGCAGTTGGGAAATCGAGCGGATCGAACACGTCCCCTGGTTCAATTTCATCTACGGCGCACTGACCGGAAACGATTGCGAGGTCGGACCCGCCGCGGCCCATCTACGCGAATGGCCGCTCGATCTGGTGATTTACTCATACCAGAATTCACACCGCGCCGACCTGCAAACCCCGCCCGGCTACGCTGCCTATTCCGGTGGCACGCGGGCATTTTCGCCGCGCGAACGCGAGCCGATGCTTTGGGACAACTGGACAATGAAAGCCGACGGCGGCACGGGCGGCAATGACGTGGTGCAACCGTCCGCCTGGCTGTTGGCGTATTGGATGGGCCGTTACCACGGCTTCATTGAAGCCCCCGGCGTCACCGATCCGGGCCTCCTCACCGTCGAGCGAAACCGCGGTCGGGTCCTGGGAGCAAAACCTTATGCCGGGCCGCCACGACCGGGCGGGTTTTGAGCAGGATCCAATGCGAATGCCGCTCCGACTCTGTTTCTGTGAGTGGCCTCCGATGGGCGCGAAAAGCAACTGCAAAAAAGGCCATCGTTGCGCAGCGTTTTCGCTTGAAATGGCTCGGGAAACCGGGGGATGGTTTGTCCCGAACAAGTTAAATTTTTGGCGGCCAGAATGTTTATGAACCGATTTGCACTGATCCCGATCCTGCTCGCGCTGCTGCTCCCGCAAACCAGCTGGGCGGAAAAAACTTTTGCCGAGCGTCTGGGTTGGAAGCCAAACGACGTGGTCGTCATCTTGCACGTGGACGACGTGGGCATGTCCCATTCGTCCAATCTGGGGGCCATCGAATCCGTGGAAAAAGGCGTGGCGACTTCTTGGAGCGTCATGATGCCTTGCGCCTGGGTGCCGGAGATCGCCAAATATTTGAAACAGCACCCGGACGTGGATAGCGGCCTGCACCTGACGCTAACGTCGGAATGGAGTCTCTATCGCTGGCTGCCGGTGGCCGGCAAACCCAAAGTCCCCGGGCTCGTGGATGGGGAGGGTTGTCTCTGGCAAAGCGTGGAGAAGACGGCCACGCACGCTACGCCGGACGAAATCGAAACGGAAATTCGCGCCCAAGTGGAGCGGGCTGAGCTGCTCGGAATTCCCATCACCCACTTGGATTCGCACATGGGAACGTTGTTCGCCCGACCGGATTATTTCGAGCGGTTCGCCAAGGTCGGTATCGAGAAGGGCATCCCGATTCTCGCCATCGGCGGACATGCCACCTACGCGCTGAAGGAAAATCCCGAGGCCGCCGGCAAGCTGCGCCCGTGGATTCCCAAGCTCTGGAATGCCGGCCTGCCGGTCATTGATGATCTCCACACCGATTCCTATGTTTGGAAGCCGGAAGAAAAAACGGAAAAGCTCATCGCCTTGCTCAAGGTGCTGAAACCTGGCGTGACGGAAATTTTGTTTCACGCCTCGATTCCGACGGAGGACTTTCCCTTGATTACTTCCTCCAGTCCGTCGCGTCTGGCGGATACCCGGGCGTTGACGAATTCGGCGGTCAGGAAACTTATCCAGGACCGTGGCATTATTCTGACCACGTGGAAGGAATTGAAAGCGCGGCGGATGAAAGCCGGGCCAATGGAATAGCCTATTTGAAAAAATGAAAACACAACCGAATCAACCATCGCGCATGACGACCCTTTCCAACCAGCCACAAAAGATTTCCCGCCGCCAAGCCGTCACGCAAGCCGGGGTATTGGTCGGCGCCGCATTGGCGAGCCGTTATCAGACCGCCGGGGCGGCGGAATCCAAGGCGAGCCCGGCCAGTGCCAACGGAAGTTTTCTGATATGTCTGAATACCGCCACCATTCGCGGCCAGAAGCTGGGGATCGTCAAAGAAATCGAGGTAACGGCCAAGGCGGGCTATCAAGGGATCGAGCCGTGGATCGAAGCCATCGACAAATACCAAAAGGAGGGCGGCTCGTTGCCGGATTTGAAGCGGCGCATCGCCGATCTGGGTCTGATGGTGCCGAGTGCCATCGGGTTCCCACAGTGGATCGTGGACGACGACGTCAAACGCGCCCAGGGCCTGGAGCGGGCAAAATGGGAAATGGATCTGGTGGCGCAAATCGGCGGCCAACGGGTGGCGGCGCCGCCGGCCGGGGCAACGGATCTGCCCCGATTGGACTTGGCGAAAGCGACGGAACGGTATCGCGTTTTGTTGGATGCGGGCGACCTGATCGGGGTGGTGCCGCAGCTTGAACTCTGGGGCTTCTCGAAAAACCTCAACCGGCTCGGCGAATGCGCGGGCGTGGCCATGGAGACCGGCCATCCCAAGGCCTGCGTGGTGGCGGATATTTATCATCTTTACCGCGGCGGCTCGGATTTTGCGGGGCTGCGGTTGCTGAGCGGGAATGCCCTGCAGGTATTTCACATGAACGATTATCCCGTCGCTCCACCCCGGGAAAAAATTGACGACAGCTTCCGCGTTTATCCGGGTGATGGCGTGGCCCCGGTGACGGATATTTTGCGCGACCTGCACCGCAATGGCGGACAAACCGTGTTGTCCCTGGAGTTGTTCAATCGAAAGTATTGGGCGATGGACGCGCTCGAGGTCGCCCGGACAGGATTGGCGAAAATGAAGGCGGCGGTTGCCACGGCGCTGGATCGGTGATGCGCGCGCGACGGTTCGCGGCAGCAGCAGTGGGCTTTTTCAGCGGGGCCGGGTAAAGCCTCGCGGAGCAATCTCGTTGGTTCAGAGGTGATAGAGTGGACGCAATCAAGCGGATTGGAATCTGGTTTTTGATCGGAATTTGCGAAAACAAGTTATCCGAGAGGATGCGAACCAACAAATGATTGAGCCCCGCCACCCGGTGTTAAGCGGGTGTCATTGCTGCCTAGTTCTGTAAAACTCGTTGCTTGATTCACACTGCTTAAGGAGGTGATTTCAAACCTGCCACATACCATCCGACCGTTCGCTTTTGGCAGATTTGGTACTCCTTGGTATGGGGTGGTTCTTCTTCGATCTGGATTGTGACTACTCCGCTTGCCAAAATGTGTTGTTCCATTCCCGGAAAGCCTGGCGGCGGACGACGAATGGGCAGAGCCACACGTGAAACGAACTCATCCCGACCAAGGTTCCCATGCCCGGACTTGACCTCCAGATCAATGGCCCAGAATCCCAGAGACGCGGTCATCAACATGGCCATCTGCGAGTCGGCATTCACCACCCGCACATGTTCAATCAGTGGTTGTTGGTTTTGATCCGCGAGAAACTTCCGAAAGAAGCCCATACCGAATGATTGTAGATAATTCTCCTTTGGGAATACGGGGTCTGCGAGAAACTGTGGTTTGTCCAGCATGGCGGCCAGATGTGGGGCGGCACTCACCTTTGCTTCTTCTACCGATGGACGCGGGGCCGCGGAATCAGAGGTCGCCCCGGTTATTTCTCCAGTGGATGTTGGATTGACAGCGATTGATGAAGCGGCAATCAAGTGAAAGTGGGGAGGGGGACAATCCCATTCGGCGCGCGCGTCGCCGAGCGAGGACACAAACAAAGGGCCGTTGTCAAAGTTGCGGACGCTTTTCTGAAACAGCACCCCGGACGGTTCCGCTTTCTTCGAGAAATAATACCACCAAGGACAAACGAAGAACTCTCTTCCCGAGCCTGCCCATCCTGTCTGAAACGGGGGGCGGCGAAGTAATACCAGGCAGGCAAACAACCGAAAGCTGCCTCTTACTTTGCTGCCATCCTTTTCAACGAGGGTGACGTTTAATTCAAAGAACCCGTCCTTACCGGATTCACCGACTTGGTAAAACCATACAACATGGCGATGGAAATCTGGGTGAAAGACCCCTTGGCCACCGCTGGCACATAGTCGGGCCGCGAAAGTCGTGGAGTGAGGGGCAATCAACTTCAGTTGTTCGGGCGGCAAGTCCCTTTTGTCAGCGAGAATTGCCTGCCGCAGTACTTCAACTTCCATTCCCGATTCAGGCTGCAACCGCTCACGGATGCAATAGTCGCCGGTGTCACCGTCCACTTTGCAATATTCGGCGCTAAGTATTTGCATCGTAGTTGAAAGGTAAATTCGTTGTTGGCGTTGAAACTGAGTCGAGGTAATTCAACCGGATCGCGTTCTGATTTTTTACCGGAACGACCGGGAGGATGCCGCAAGCGAGGAGCCGTTCCACTGCGCGGTCCGTGAGCCACGCTTCAGCGTAAGGCTTCACGGTGCTCTCGCCATCGTCGTTGAATCTGTGAACGGGCAAATCCTCGATCTCACCGCCCGTGAAGTCCTCAAGCTCCACGTCTCCCGCTTGAATGGCATCAATCGCGGCGCACGCGCACAGGACGGCGGAGTGGCCCCACAAAAACGCTTCATGCGCAGGTTCGCCGGGCAATTCTTCAAACGGAAACGTCTCGATGGGGTCGCCGGCTTTGCCGTAGGGCTGTCGCAGCAGGAAGCGCGGCGCGGCCAGCCCGACGTGACGCGCGTGCGGGGATTGACGAAGGGCCTCCCAAATTTCGGCCACGTCCGCCGGCAGCTTTGCTCTCCAATCATCCGGGTCGGGATGCAGCGTGAACGAATCGCAACCCACGAGTTGAGGTGCGGCGGTGGCGATAAACGGAGTGGAAAGTCGGCTAGCGATTTCCGCGAGCTTGCCGAGCGTGCGCAAATCGTCGGCGTTCTGGCCAAACGTGTAGTTGCTAACGAGCAGTCGGGGTTTGCGGTCAAGCAGCAGACGAAACAGCGCGGATTGTTCGTTTGGAGTCCCGCCTTCAGGCGGCACGGCTGTCGAACCACCTAAAGGAGGCACTCCCAACTCCGCGGGCGAAACGTCCAGGATGAGCAGGCCGATTTCCTCGGATGATTCGATGCGCCGCACGAGCATGTCCACGCCGCGCCACGCGGCTTCGAGCACCTGAAAATCAGGATTATGGAGAATGGCGTTGAGGCGGCTGGCGAGTTCCATTTCCGCGGCGGCCACGGCACCGGACTGCCACGCCCCGGGAGCGGAGGAAATATGCGGGGCGACCACCTGGCGGATGAACTGTTCGAGTTGTGACGACGGGGTAGGGGACTTCACGACGGATGGTGGTGCGCCGCCCAGCAAGCGGGCCATCGTGTCGTCGTCGGATTCCCGCTTGGGTGAGGCGGGCGCGGCCGGTTGGGCAGCGGGAGCAGCGATGGCCGCACCGAGATACGCCTCCAACGCCGCCTTGCCTTGTTCCGCCGTGGTGGGATTCAGCACCAATCGGCGTGCCTCCGCCAACTTCGCGAGCGATGGAACTCGGGCGAGCAGCTTGTCCGGATGAAAATCGTCGAGCGAAGTTAACGCGAGTTCGACCGCACCGCCATGAATGGCGGCGCCGGTCAGTTGTAGTTTTGCACCAAGTTGCGCGAACACGCGGGAGAAGTTGTCCACGTCCACGTGCAGCAATTTGCGTGTGCTCAGCGGTTCGACGACACCGCGATTGGCGCGACCAGTGAAATCGCCCATAACCACGATGTTGAATCGTCCTTGCGGGTCGCGCTCCGTGGCCTGCGGCTGCTGACCTGGCCTGACGGCCATCTCGAAACTGGCGGAAGTAAGTGTGGTGGGCATTATTTTGATTTCGTTTGAGGTTAAGGTCCGATTTCGATCAGGTACAGGTCATCAAACCAGGCGGTTCCGGTTGCGGTGCTCCCGTGATGACCGAGCCTGGCCCCGACTTCTACGTTTGTCCGAGTTCCGCTGTTGAATGTGAATGCCAAATATGTCCAGTCCTGATCGCCGACAAGAGAAGCGCTCGATTCGAAACCGCCCAACACCGAGAGGTTGGCGCCTTTCTGCACGGAACTCTTTTCCTCAATCGAGACTCCTTCGGTCCTCGCCCAGCCGCAGAAGAGATAACTCGTGTTCGTCCTCACGCTAACTGTTTGGGCACAAAACATATCATCTAGCTCTTGCGTCTGAATACGAACTGAGTGACTGCCGGCTCTGGCTTTGC
>JANOHH010000198.1:0-5011 GCA_031406395.1 Verrucomicrobiota bacterium
TGGTGTGTTCTTGCATCCAGGCTATGTCCGGGTTGTTCCGGCCGTCCTGCGATCGCTTGGCGATGGTCATCAAATCCAAATCCCGCGATTGAACGTTCGGGATAGTCCGCGGGTCCCGCCAAAGATGAATCTCCGCATGACCGTCGGCAAAGGATAGACCGGCCGCGCGATTGTGATAGCTGGCCGGAAAATCCACGCGCAGCCATTGCCCGGGTTGATCCGGATAGCCCGTCATGTCCACTACAAAAAAACCGTCATTGATGCTGTCCTCCCGTTCGTCCAGCAGGACAAAGGTTCGGCTGGGCCCCGGATCGACAAGGTCGGAAAGCGTGCGGTAAGCCTTCCAACCCGTTCCCCCGGGGCCGGGAAAGTCTGGCAACGAAGGCATGGTCGCACCGTATCCTCCCATCCAACTGTTCATCGACAGGCTGCGAATGCGCGGCACCTTTTGCCCGAGATTGTTGATCCCATACGCCTTGTCCGCAGGACACATCCACATGCGGAGGCTGTTGCCACAGTACGGCCAGAGCGGACTCTTTCGGGTAAAGAGGTCATGATTCCAATTGCTGGGGTCGCTGGGAGTATTCAAGGTCAGCCAGCTCCCGCCCGTCCAGTTGGGAGAAGTTTTGCCACGAAACGGCACGTCGCCATTCCCCACGATGATGTCGTTGTGATCCTCGGCATACAGCCGCCAGGCGAGCATCATTTGCCGGTTGTTGCCCATGCACTGGATGCCCTGGGCTTTGGTCCTGGCTTTGCCCAGCACTGGCAGGAGCATCCCCGCAAGGATCGCAATGATGGCGATCACCACCAGTAATTCGATGAGCGTAAAAGCAAGACCAGCCGGGTGAGCTGCGCATCGAGTCGCCGGGGTCATTGGTTGTTTCATGTGGTGAATCTAATTGTCACTTACCGTTTGTTGGTGGCAAGACGAATCCGGTGGGATCGAAGTTTTTGGCGCGGTTTGGATGCCAGCCGCCCGATGGGTTGAAGAAGTTTCCACCCTTCGGTGTCTGACCGTTGCATCCCAAACCTGCCGCATGGCTCCACTCCTTTACCGCCGCTTTGAGTTTGGCGGGGAGTTCTTTTCTGCGAGGATCGAATCGCCACTTGACGCGGGAAAAAGTCGAGCGCAGGCTACTCTCATGCCCATTGGCGCAAAAGCAATTCTCAGTCATTGTCGGCCCGTGAAAAGGCCGATGCCTTTCCGGTGCGCGGGAAGTCAATTCCCCCGCCGAGCCTTTACGTTGATCGAATTGCTGGTGGTGATCGCCATCATCGCGATTTTGGCCGCGATGCTGTTGCCCGCCCTGGCGGCCGCCAAGAGGAAGGCCCTTACCATCCGGTGCATGAGCAACCAGAGCCAGATCGGCAAGGCGTTCCACATGTACACCGACGATAACAACGGATATTATCCCGAAATCAACGACTGGGCTTCTACGGGTGGCAAGGATGGGACGTACGATGTTTACACGGCAGCGACCAATCGCCCCCTGAACATATATGTGGGCAAGGCCTACGAAGTTTTTCGCTGCCCCTCAGACCAAGGGGATTTCTGGTCGCTCGCCGCCCGGGGGGTCAACTGCACCAATGCCTACATGCAATATGGCAACAGTTACCTGACCGAGTTCGCCTTCGATTATTTCCAGGTCAAAATGGTTTGTGGCCCCAAGGGCGATCCCAAGAACCGCTCGATCAAAAGCACCGAGGTCAGTATCCGGCCCGCCACCAAGATCATCCAAGGCGACTGGATCTGGCACGCCAATCGGGATGTCAACCTGCCGCGCTCCCAATGGCACAACTTCAAAGGCAAGAATCGCATGATGATGCTGTTTGGCGATTCGCACGCTGAGTATTTCAAGTTTCGGGACACCGCTTGGATGACGACGCATGCCAGCGACGCTCCCAACAAGAACTTCGAATGGTGGTAGCGTGCGCCCGAATCCGGATTGCTTTCAGGGTGTCGGTCCCCTTCAATAAAAGCTCGTCCAGTTGCCGTAATGGCGCCAGACGATTTTCCCCCGGCGGGCAATATCCGCATGACCATCGGCGTAACCGCGACTGATCGATTCCGCCCGGCCCCCTTGGATCTGGGCTCCGGAATCGGCTTTTGTGGTGGGATGTCCGCCCCATGCCAGCGACAGGTCGGTAATGAAACCGTCGTGATAAAGCGTATCGGTGATAATCGGATTCTGCGCTGCGCCCCGATCTTCGAGCCGAGTCGGCCAGCCCTCCGTTACAGTGTTCGTGTTGACCCGCGAAGTATTGGGCATTACTTGAAACCCCGCTTTTCCGGAACGGGGTACCCACCAACTATGCTGCATGATGGCGAAACCAAATGGCCAGCGTTGTTCGTAATAAAAGCGGAGATCTGCATTGTTGCTGATGGATCGGTTTTTCTGCTTTTGGAGCCACGCCTGCGCTTCCGAAAATTCCGAAGGTCGCACGGGGCAAAAGAACATAGGAACGGTCAATCCGTACGCCTGCAGCGCGGGGATCATGGGATGCGCCACATCCCAAGGGTTGTTCCCAATGTCGCCCAGCATTGGGAGGCGACCGCGCGCGTCATCGGTTCCGTAAAGATTCGCAGCGATGGCCCACTGCCGAAAGTTGGAAAGACAATTCATCTCGTGCGCCTTGCGTTTGGCTTTGCCCAGCGCCGGCAGAAGCATCGCGGCCAGAATCGCGATGATGGCGATGACCACAAGAAGTTCGATGAGCGTGAATGCCCGGCTGGAGCAGAAAACTGCCGATCGGGGCCAAATGGTCGCACGCGTGTTCATAGGATGCGGTTGATTGTCACATACCCATGGCAGGGAGCGAGACCAAAAATGCAGGATTTGTTTTCCCGAACGGTGTTACGCGCCGACGCCCGTTCGCGTCGGGGGGATCGGCGATTTCTGGGTGAATCGAGCGAATCTCAGCTTGACGCGGAAAGTGGTCAGCCGCAGGCTCGTTCCATGACCACCGTTGAAAGAGCGTACTCCTTGAATCCTACAGGGCGGCAAAGAGAGATCCCGATCAATGGTGGGTTCGGCGGTTGTTCGCCCCATCGCCGTCCATGAGTGAAACCTTCCGATTTGATCGGCGGCGGCTGGGTCTGGAGCCGGCAGTAGATGTCCGTGGACATGGATTTACCCTTATTGAACTTCTTGTGGTCATCGCCATCATCGCGATTCTGGCGGGCATGCTCCTGCCGGCCTTGAGCACGGCCAAGGAGAAAGCCAAACGGGGCAACTGCGTCAGCAATCTGCGGCAACTCGGCATTGCCACGCACGTCTATGCGCTCGACAATCGGGACCGGGTTTTTGATGGCGTCCGCGACGGCGGCGATTCGTTTCTGATGAGCATTTCTTCGGTGATGTACCAGTCCATCAGCAACACCTACGGGGACAAAGTTTTTGATTGTCCCAATGTTTATCCGCTCTCCCTGCCGGGGATTACAGATCAAGCCAATGGCCGCTACCAGACGGGCACCGGGTTTTACATCGGCTGCCATTATCATGGCGGCCGGAACATGCCGAAAGCGGCCGGTTGGCAATCCGTGATCAAGCTCACCGACATCGCCACCCTCATAAACACCAATGCCCAGGCGGAGGCTCAACCCATGGTGCTCTTTTCGGACCTGAACAGTTGGGCGGCCAATGGCGTGGGCGGCTACAACTGGGTCATCGCCCCGCACGGAAAGGGTGGCGCCATGAAACGAAATGGATACGTCTATCAATACCCAATTCAGCAACCCACCACCGCCCGCCAGGCGGGCGCGGTTGGGGGCAATGTCGGGTATGTCGACGGTTCAGTGACCTGGAAACGAATCGACAGGATGTACGAAAAGTATTGGACGTACACAGGGGATGGCGGTCATCGCGGCGCGTGGTGAGCAAGGCTCGCGGCGGGCTCACTCACCGGTGTCGGATTGAGAGAGAATCCGATACACCTTGGTGCGATTGATCCCCAACAGTTGGGCGGCTTTCGAGATATTGCCGTCGGCCTTGGCCAGTGCCCGTTTGACCAACTCAATCTCCGCCTGCTCGAGATTCAGCGGGAGATCATCCGCGGATTCGCTGGCTGCCGACATTACGGAAGGTGATTGAACCAATGCTCTTTCGTTCAGCAGGTGCAGATGATGTTCCTCGATGGTTTTGCCCCCGCTCTCGATGAGCGCCCGTTCAATGATGCTCTTCAACTCCCGGATGTTGCCGGGGTACTCGTAGTCCATCAGCGCCTGGTGCGCCTCGGGACTGAGCACGGGGGCGACGATCTTCAACTCGCCGGCAAAACGGTTCAAAAAGTGCGCGATGAACGATTCCACATCTTCGCGCCGTTCCCGCAGCGGCTTGAGCTGGATGTCGTAACCGGTGACCCGAACGCCAAACCGCAGGTGTGCGCCGGGCGCAGACCGTAGCACCCACGCCGAAAAAAATTCCGCGGCTGACGCCTTGATGTCGTCAGCCGCGCAGCCATTCAGTTCTGGGCCTCACGTCGGCCCAGACCCGCACGCGAAAGGCCATCGGCCTCTCGACTCCCCGCCCGTAACCTCAGCGCCCAGGCTTGACCAACTGCGAAGCTCCGCCTAGAGTCGGCTCATGAATCAGCCGCCCATCACCCCCATCCGTCGAAAGCTGCACTTCCCGTTTGGATATCATCCCAAACGGCAGGATAGCCAGACCTGCATAATTACTTGTTGAACGAAGCCGCTACGCGGCGGGGGAAAAGCGTGGTGGATGGGCTGCGCATGGTTTGGCGTCTTGGGGTTTGCTTAGTGTCGGCTTTTTCCGACTCTCTTGGACCGCGAGCCGACACTGACGCCGGTCTCGCAATTCCTAAACATTAACCCTCGTCTCACACGACCATGCATATAAAAAAAGTTCCCCGTACGCCATCCTAAATTCCTTCGCCGACGACCTCAAGCTCCTCCCCATCGGCCCCAGCCATTCTCACTATGACCCCGCGTGAGGCTGGCGGGGCGGAGGGTGGATGAGCGGACTCCGGGTCCGGGCGCGGGTTCACC
>JANOHH010000224.1:0-7454 GCA_031406395.1 Verrucomicrobiota bacterium
ATCCGGCTGGCGACGGCGGCGTTTGCGGAGACGGGGCAGAAGCGCATCCTGCTCATGTCCGATGGCAACGAAAACATGGGCGACGCCATGGCGGCGGTGGCGGGCGCGCGTTCGCAAGGGGCGACGATTGATGTGGTGCCGCTGG
This sequence comes from Verrucomicrobiota bacterium, assembly GCA_031406395.1. Classification (GTDB taxonomy): domain Bacteria; phylum Verrucomicrobiota; class Verrucomicrobiia; order Limisphaerales; family JADLHS01; genus JADLHS01. Next base: position 146 of record JANOHH010000224.1, read on the forward strand.
GCGTGACGCGCGGGAATGATGTGTCCGTGCAAAAGGTTCAAGTGCCGGCGAAATTGAAGAAGGGGCAGCCGTTCGAGGCAAAGATTTTCGTGCAAGCGGATCAGGCGCAAACGGCAACGGTGCGGCTGTACCGCAACGAGCAATTTCTCGGCGAGCAAAAGGTGCAATTGGAGGCCGGGAAGAATCTATTCTCGTTTCCGCAGACGTTGCCGGATCAAGGGTTTTTCAATTACGACGTGCGCGTGGATGCGGTCGGTGATTCGTTGCCCCAGAATAATCGGGCGGCTGCCTTTGCGAGCGTGAAGGGCGATCCGCGAGTGCTCTTGATCTCCGGTGAGCCGGACCAGGACGAGACGCTGGCGGCGGCGCTGCGCTCGGCGCGGCTGGATGTGAAAGTCGTTGGCTTGGGCGGCCTGCCCAATTCGCTCGCGGAGATGGACAGTTACGATTCGATCTTCATCAGCAACCTGAGCGCGGGCGACTTGGGGCGGGACACGATGTCTTTGCTCGAAAGTGCCGTGCGCGATTTCGGCGTGGGGCTGGTTTGCGTTGGGGGGGAGAACAGCTACGCGGCGGGTGGTTATCGCAATACGCCGCTCGAAACCACGCTGCCGGTGAGCATGGAGCTCGACAGTAAAAAAGTTTTGCCGCCGGGCGCGGTGGTGCTGGTGATGCACGGGATGGAGTTTGCCAACGGAAATCAAGTGGCGCGGGACTGTGCGCTGGGCGTGCTGGGCGCGCTCGGGCCGGCGGATGAACTGGGGGTGATCTTGTGGGATGGCACCGATCAGTGGGTTTACGATCTGCAAAAGGTGGGTGACAAAAAGGCGGCGGGCCGCGCCATTGCAGGGATGAATCAGGGCGACCTGGGAAGTTTTCAAGGCGTGTTGGAGGAATCGCAGAAAGCGCTCCAAAAATCCAAGGCGAGTTTGAAACACATCATCGTTTTTAGCGACGGCGATCCCGCCCCGCCGTCGGCGGAGTTGATGCAAAAGATGGTGGCCAACCGCATCACCGTAAGCACGGTGTTGATTGCCGGACACGTCGGGCCGCAGACGATGATTTCCATTGCGGAGCAGGGGCGGGGGCGGTTCTACAATGTGACTTCGCCGAGTATGTTGCCGCAGATTTTCATCAAGGAGACGGCGGTGATTTTGAAGTCAGCCATTTACGAGGAGCCGTTCAAGCCACAGTTACGGTCGGCGAGCGAAGTCACCCGCGGCATCGGCATCGCCGAATACCCCCAACTGCTCGGTTATGTGGCGACGTCCATGAAACCGCGCGCCGAGACTCCTTTGCGCACGCCCAAAGGTGATCCCTTGCTGGCGCACTGGCAATACGGTCTGGGTCGGGCCGTGGCGTTCACGTCGGACGCACGGGCCAAGTGGGGCAAGAACTGGCTGGGTTGGGAGCGCTACCGGCAGTTCTGGTCGCAGATTGCGCAGTGGAGTTTGCGGCGGCTGGAGAATGCGGACTTCACGAGCGAGGTGGTCGTGGATAAGGGCGAAGGCGTGATCAACGTCGAGGCGCTGGATGAGAAGGGGAATTACCGGAATTTCATAAATCTGCAGGCGACCGTGGTCAGCCCGAAAGGCGAGCGTATGCTGGTGCGGTTGGAACAGACCGGCCCCGGCCATTACGAAGCAAAGTTTCCGACCAAAGAGGTGGGCGGGTATTTGTTAAACCTGATGGAGGTGGAGAATGGGAAGGCTGTGGCGGGCCAGGTCGTGGGGGCGAATGTGAACTTTTCGCCGGAGTTCGCCGCTAGTGAGCCGAACGTGAATTTGCTGCGCCGGATTGCCGAGACGGGGGGCGGACGATTGCTAGATCCGGGCAAGCCGGATAACAACCCATTCACGCACGATCGCGTCAAAACGAGACGCCCATTGGATTTGTGGGAATGGCTGCTGAAAATGGCGGTAATTCTGTTCGTGCTGGACGTGGGCGTGCGGCGGATTGATCTCGACCGCGCCGAATGGCTCAAGCTGACCGCGATGGTGCGGAAATGGTTATTCTTCTGGAAAGGGGCGCCCCGCCCGGCGGAGGCAGATGAATCGCTGGCCACCCTGCTCGCCAAACGCGGTGAAGTGCGCTCGACACGTACGGCGGCCGGCGTGGAAGCACGACCGGAATTATTCCAGCCGCAACAGCCAGCCAAGCCGGCGGAGTTCTCCGGGGTAGAAACAGGGCGCCCGCCCGCGCCCGACGAACTCCCAACAACCCCGGCGCCAAAACCCGCCGCTGCCGAACCACCGACCGGCACCACGAGTCGCCTGTTGGAAGCCAAGCGGCGGGCGCAGAAACGGCGCGGCGACTGAAAGTCTTCGCGTCCCGCCTGCGGAAAAGTGCTGCCGCATGAACTTGTGCTTTGCCGCGATCTTGCTACTATTAGGTCCGTAAGTTGACGGGACCAATCGCAAAGGATTGTTCGAAGGAAACTACGGCCGGGTTGGACAGGAGCCAGGGACAAATCACCGTTAAGGTTTTTCCCCAATGTTGACATGAAAACATCAATTGAAATCGCCACTGCGGTGGCATTGGCGATGATGACAATGTCATGTGCCACGGTGCGGTCGCCCGCCCCGGTTGCCAAAGGGTTCCGGGCCCCCCAGTCCACGCCGCAAGCTTCCCCGATACCCGACGCTCCGATAAAGCCCAGTTCCGCCGCCCGCAACAAGGAGCTGGTTCGTTTGAGCATGACGATGCCGGCTGAAGCCGCGCTCGGTGGTGAATTCATGGTTGACCTGAGCATCCTCGCTCAAGCCGGCGCGACGAACGTCGCCGTGCGCAATCCGTTTCCCGCGAACGCCAGCTATGTCCGCAGTGAACCTGCCGCGACAGTTGAAGGCCAACACCTCGTCTGGCAGCTTGGCAACCTGGACGCCGGTCAGACTCGCCGCGCCCGGATTTGGTTCAAAGCTGAACAGGAAGGCACGATCGTCAACTGGGCGACGGCTTCCACCGGGGCGCGCGTTAGCGGCACGACCGTGGTTGGGAAGCCGGCCATCGCCATTGACCAATCCGGTCCGGAAACGGCTGTGCTTGGATCCAATGTTACCTACGCCATCGTTGCCAAGAACCCCGGTACCGGCACCGTGCGCAACGTCGTCGTCACCAATCCTGTCCCAATCGGCATGAGCCACGCCAGCGGCAAGAGTGAGCTGTCTTTCGAGGTGGGCGATCTCGTGCCCGGCCAGTCCACAACGCTGGCCGTCACGTTTAGGGCCGACCAGCGCGGCCAAGTGTGCAACACCGCCACGGCCGGCAGCCGCAACGCCGGCAAGGTCAGTCAAATCGCCTGCACCGTCATTGTCGTGCCCGCCCTGAAGGTGGAGCAGTCCGGCACGAAAGAGCAACTGCTTGGTCGGAATGCCGATTACGAGATTGTAGTTTCCAACCCGGGAGATACCCCGCTTCGCAATGTCGTCGTGGGCAACCGGACCCCACCGGAAACCTCGATTGTGGCCGCGCCCGGTGCGACCATCAGCGGCAACCACGCCACTTGGAACATCGCCGAGTTGCAACCGGGTGCGAAGTATTCCGCCACCATCAAACTCACCGCGAAGGCCGTGGGCACCCTCTGCAACAACGTCACCGTTTTCAGTGGCGGCCTGAGTGCATCGGCCAAAGCTTGCACGCTCTGGAAGGGCATTCCGGCGGTGTTGCTCGAAGTCGGGGACGATCCGGATCCAATCCAGGTGGGTGAAAGCACAACCTACACGATCAAGGTTACCAACCAAGGCTCCGCCGATCTTCACAACCTGAAGATCATGGCCAAGTTTGCTGATCAAGTTACCCCGTTCAGTGTTGCGCCGGACAGCATCAGCGGCCAGATCGTGAATTTCCCCGCGGTGACCACCCTTGAGGCCAGGCAGACTCTGACCTACAAAATCTCGGTCAAGGGGGGCAGCACCGGCGACTCTCGGAACAAGATCACTCTCACCTGCGAAGAACTCAAGACGCCGGTGGAGGAAGAAGAAAGCACCACGGTTTACTAGTCTTCGCATCCCCTAGCAGAACCGCCTTTTTATCCCAAGCTAGACCCATTCAAAACTAAAAATTAGAAATTAGAAATGCCGGCCCAGCCCAGAGACGCCGTTTTTTAGTTTTGAATTTTGATTTTGAATCCAGTGACCCTGTGAAGGCAGCCGGAGCCGAAGTCGTGCCTGACATTTCCTAGCAGGCCAGAGAAGTCGCCGCGCCCATCATCCTCAAAGTGCAGAAACTGTTGGATACGGCCAAGCGCTAGATCGGTGAAGGCAGGCTTCAGGAAGCCCTCTCCAAGCTGAGAGCGTTGAGCGGCGAGAAGCTTCCGGCCGAACCGCGAACCTTGGCGGACAGCCTCCAGGCCCGGATTGACAAATTGCCCGGCACGACTTCCAGAACCGCCACAGACGCGGCCGCCGCCGGTAATCGGCTCAAGCAGTAATTGATTCGTCTCCTCCGCGGGCGCAGTGAGCCCTTCTCTGCGCGCGTTCTGCCTTGGCAGTCCGACGGGAAGGGTGTCCCAACTCGAAGCATTTACCACCATTTCAGGACGATTTCCCGCTGCGCGCGAGGGGTTTATCCGGCGCCAGAGTTTGGTACTTCGACTGCTCTTTCTCGCGGCATGATGACCATTTTCTTCATTGCCCTCGCGCTGCTGGCGGCGGGTTTGATCACGGAATTAATCGCCGCCAACCATGCCCCATTCGGTTTCCAGGACGAAGCCGGATTTCATTTCGTCAATGGCGAGTCGGGAAAACCACCCGGGCTCGAAAACCCAAGTTGATTTCTGCCGCTGCCGCGGACATTGCATTTGTTCGTCCGCCTTGGACGACACTAATGGCCCGGCCCCCCGACGATTCGCTCGCGGTGCCGGTACGCCATGATCAAACAAGTCCCCTGTCGGTCAAGATGACGTCGTGCTGCGTTTTCATTTAGTCGCAGTTGGCGCGCTTCGCGGACGGGGGACTTTCGTTTTCAGGCGGAGAAAAATCCCAGACCAAATCGCCGCGGTCAGTTCCCCCCAACTGAGTAAACACCTGACTTCCCAGCGCGCGGCGGGCACGGCATTACCCAGGCCAGCATCCAGCACTGCACTTTCAAAGCCCCATCTTGGTCATCTCGCGTTCCAACGCCAACTTGAACTGCTGCACGTCGGCGGCGGAAGGTTTGTAACCTTGCTGCTGCGGCACGACGCCCATTCGGCCCGTCTGATCCAGATACCAGTCGGCATTCATGCCATCGCTGAAAGTCACCTTGCCGCTCACCAAGGCGCCGGGCCGCGCGAGTTGATCCATCGACAGGAAAACACCGCCGGCCGCTGCCCCCGGCGGGAGCGGGGCGATTGGCGTCGCTGGTGGTTCCATGGGTTGATTCGGCACGGCGGTTGGCGCGGCCACGGGCGCGACGACGGCCGGCAGGGGCACTTCGGGATCCTTAAGTTTCAATTTCAGATCGTCCACCAGCAGCCGTACCTCCATGTAGGTCAACCGTACATCCAATTCAGACCGGAGCCGGTTCTGGACTTCGGAAAGCTTTAAGCCGTCGGCCACCCAGCCGGTGACGGTCTGTCGTTGAGTTTCGGTTAAATTCATAGCATTACGGACGGCTATTTTGCGGTCTTCTCGTCGGATGGAAATGAAATTCTTTTCGTCGCCTCGGTTCGGCTGACGGGTTTGGTCGGGGAGATTCGGCCGGCGCCCTCGTTTGGTGACGGCGTCATCCGGCGAGTCGAAGCTTGGTTTCGTCTTCGGTCCGACTAGGATTATCCCATGCGCATCCTGGCTTTGGATCACGGAACAAAACGCGTCGGCGTGGCGGTGAGCGATGAAATGTTTATTATCGCTCAACCGCTGGAGTATATCGCGCCCGAACCGTTCGCGGTGTTCCTCGCGCGCCTCAAGCAGATCATCACCGAGAAGGAAATCGGCCAGATCCTCGTGGGCATGCCCCGGAACATGGACGGTAGTTATGGTGCGGCGGCGCTCAAGGTGCAGGCGTTTGTGGCCGCCTTGAAGGCCGCCGTGACGATCCCGATCAAACTGTGGGATGAGCGGCTCACGTCCACCCAGGCTCAGCGCTTTCTCATTCAAGGCGGCGTTCGGCGCGACCAGCGCAAGGAAAAGGTGGATAAGACCGCCGCGGCGATTCTCCTGCAAAGCTATCTCGACAGCGGAGCGGCGGGGGCTTTGAAGTAATGGGCAGGCCTGCGTCCAACCCGCCAACCCGCCCGCACCCCGGGGCCGCGGGGATGCTCAAGTTCAAACTCCTCATCGCCTATGACGGTACCGGTTACGAAGGCTGGCAGGTGCAGAAGACCGGCACCGGCGTTCAGGAAAAAGTTGAAACGGCGCTCGCTAAATTGTTTCCCAGCGGCCCCCGCCTGCATAGCTCCAGCCGCACCGATACCGGCGTTCACGCACTTGGGATGGTGGCGCATTTTGAAGTGCCCCGTGCGGAATCTCGGATGTCCTTGCTAAAACTCGGGCTCGCGCTCAATGCCTGGTTGCCGGCGGACATCCGGGTGGTATCCGCGCGCCGGGCGGCCGCGGATTTTCATGCCCGCTTTCAGGCGCAAGGCAAACAATACCGCTATGCCGTGTGGAATCATCCGGCCATGAACCCGTTGTTGCGCGCGACGGCGTGGCATGTGCCGCGGTCCCTCGACGTGACGGCGATGCGCGTCGCCGCGCGACTATTCGTGGGGCGACACGACTTCCAATCGTTCACGGCAAATCAGGGTTACGCGCACGGAACCACGGTGCGCAATCTGACCCGCTGCGACGTGAAGCGCAGCGGAGCGCAATTCACGTTCATCATCGAGGGCGACGGTTTTCTTTACAAGATGTGCCGTGCCATTGTGGGCACGGTGGTGCAGGCGGGGCAGGGCAAATTTCCCCCAACCGAAATCAAAATCATGCTCGCTTCGAAGGATCGCCGTGTCGGGGGCATGACGGCGCCCGCCCACGGGTTGGTTCTTTGGAAGGTCTTTTACTCAAAGCAACGACGCAACGGCGCAGAGGCGGACCGCCGGGAATCGCAATCGCCATGATCTATTTGCCTCTCTGCGCCTTCGCGTCTTTGCGTTAAAGTCGATGAACATTGTTTTAGTCGAACCCGAAATCCCGCCGAACACCGGTAATGTCGCCCGGCTTTGCGCCGCCACCCGCACCACCCTCCATCTCATCGAGCCGTTCGGTTTCAAGCTCGATGACGCCCGGCTCAAACGCGCCGGGATGGATTACTGGCAGCACGTCCAATGGCAGCGCTGGGCGAGCTGGCGCGCCTTTGCGGATAAACTCCCGGCGACCGCAAGGTTGTGGTT
>JANOHH010000296.1:0-1098 GCA_031406395.1 Verrucomicrobiota bacterium
CCAAAGATGAATTGTTTCCAGTGCGCGGTATTCACCGCCACCGGCACCAACGCAAGCACTTCAGAAGTGTGAGTCTTGTGTGCCATCTCGCAGCGGTGGATACCGCGCACTGGAAACAATTCATCTTTGGCAAAGCTCGGTCGGTCTGCTTCCTTGCTGACACTCGGCTAAAGTTTCTCGTCAACGGAACGGACGGTGGCAAGGGCGCTCCGATGGCATGCTGCATGGTTTACTGGGGAACGGACCATGAGCGATTCCGCAAGGTATTCCGCAAATACGGAGCGGTAGTTCCACTAGACGAGCTGCAAGGGCAGGGCCATGCCCACTCAGGAGAAGAAGGGGAAGTGTTTCGAAATAAACTCGTACCGGAGATTCCCAAATCCAACGGTCGGTATCCCCTCCCGGAGTCCAATGGACAGGAACAGGCAATATTATTGGAAAGCACTGTAACTTCGTCCAAGCCTAAGCTGAAACCGCAGTCGGTAAGTTACTCAACTTCCAAACGGAAAAAGAAAAGCCGTTGACCGAATGACCAAACCGAACTCAACGCCTCTCAACGATTCTGCACCGCCCGCTGCGCGGCTGCCCCTGCGCGGCTGGGCGCTCGATCTGGCGCGGCGCTGGAACGGCGGCAGTTATTCGTTGTTCGTTTTGCACGGGAACATTTTCGACCTCTTCCCGCTGCCCGATGGCGACCGCCTCAGTTACGTGCCGCTGAAGACTTTTCTGTTGCGCCGCCTTTTCCCCGAGCGTTCCTGCCTGCTGTTCTATGATATTTCCGGCGGCCTGACCTTCGGTGCCCCGGAAATGCAAAAGCAATTCTTCGAGTGGTTGGAAATTTTCGACAATGTCGAGAACACGAACTTTCATCAACAGGGCCCGCCGAAAAATTTCCTCACTCTGGCCCCGTTGTTGACGCGGTTCTTTCTCAAAGTGGCCGAGGACGACCGCCAGTGGAAAGGCGTCACGCTGGTCATTGATTTTCCCGAGAAGCTGATCCCCGCCACTGAACAGGCGGGCGCGAGCGTGGAGGAACGCATCAATCTGGTCACATTCCTGAAATGGGCTGCGGCGCCTGAACTGGCGCGCATTGGTGTC
>JANOHH010000315.1:0-2771 GCA_031406395.1 Verrucomicrobiota bacterium
GTAGGGAAACCTGCTGTACCTTGGCCGCGGATTCGTTCAACCCGGGAATGCAATTAACCCTCCGCTGCGCTCCGGGTTAACTACATTCCTTCAGATGTTATTGAGCAGTGAAGGAGGAACCGTTCGTCCGCCGGCATCATACACACCATTCGCCACCAACACTTCATCGCCGGGATTGGCCGCATCCACTGCATCCTGAATATTCGTCGCTGAAGTGAGCCAACTGGTGTAAGGCGATGTGGGGCTGGGGCTGTTCAAATCCACGAAGCGCGTCGTCGCGGCAAAAACGTTCAGGGAGAACAAGGCAAGCAACACCGGAATCAGTTTTTGAAGGAGTGCTTTCATGCCCAGTTGGTTTTGTGAGTCTGCCATTTTCTAACACCCACCCGGTTAAGCTTCAAGCGAGGATTTGTGAAATCTCGGATCGGCAACCACATGCTCGCCTTAGGAGCGTTGCCGAGTGCTAACCCGGATAGCCAGGCCTGACGCGGGATTCACGAAGACTTTCCATTGGTGTCTTTGGGTTTCGTTGTTGCCCGGCATGATGCGCCCAGCACTGGAAGCAAGGGATGTTTTAGTCACCCCTTTTCGGCCGCGTGCTAAAAGTTATAAACCACTCCACGAATTGTAGCTGCACGGCGGGGAGCGTTCCGGCATAGATTGACACCAGATGAACGCATCGTTAAGAATGAACCGTTGTTGTTGGTTCGGAGTTCCAGAAAGTCTGAGCCTGAACATGAAACTCAATCAGTTGATCGCCGTTCTGATCGCGCTGGCCGTCCTCGGTGCGAGCGCGCCCTCGGCTGCCGCTGCCGACGAGGGCGTGGCCGTCGCCATCGTCTATGACACTTCGGGCAGCATGAAGGATCCCGTCAAGGACGAAGCCGGGAAATTCTCCCCGAAATATCTCATCGCCAACCGCGCGTTGGTGGCCATCGCCAATCGCCTTCAGACTTTCGCCACCAATGGCGCCGCCGGCAGTTCGCGCAAAATTGATTCGGGTTTGTATGTGTTTCGAAAGGATGCGCCCTCCGCCGCGATTCCGTTCGGCCCCTTCAACGCCACCGCGTTGACCGCATGGGCGCGGGGCTTCTCTGCACCAAACGGCGGCACGCCTCTGGGAAACACGCTCACCACTGCGGGTCAGGCCGTGCTCAACTCGGGCCTAACGCGCAAGCATGTGCTCGTCATCACGGACGGGATGAATACCATCGGCCCTGATCCGGCCGCCGCCCTCGCCAAACTCCAGCAGGAGGCCGGGCAAAAGCAAACGAGCGTGGCGGTTCATTTCGTGGCGTTTGATGTGGATGCCAAGGTTTTCGCGGGCGTCAAGAAATTGGGGGCAACGGTTCTGGGAGCTGCGAACGAGAGGCAGCTCAATACGCAACTGGAGTTCATTCTGGAAAAGAAGATTCTGTTGGAAGAGGAAGAACCGCCGACCAAGAAGTAATCGAAAGGGAAATTATTATGTTCAGAGCCATCAAACGGGTGTTCATCTGGTTCGGTCTCATGGCCGAGAAAGCCACGGAAACCGACGCCATCAATCAGGCGGTCGTCGAGCGCGGCATTCGCGACTCCAAGGTCAAGGCGGACAAGGCCCACTACGCCAACGGACAGTTGGCCGGCCAGATCGCCCTGCTCAAAGACCAGATCAAACGTCAGGAGCGCCAGCGCGATGACCTGCAAGGCATGCTCCAAGCCGCGGCGGCCGCCAACGATGAGGCTAACGGCGCGCACTACGCAGAGGAACTGGCCACCGTCGAACAGGATCTGAATGAGAACAAGAGTCAGGCCGATAGTCTGGAACAACTCTACAAGCAGAACACGGAGATCATCGGCCAAAGCTTGCGTGAAATTCAGAAATTCCAGCGCGAGTTTGAAGCGGTCAAAGCCAAGGTGGCCATTGGTCGTTCGCTCGAAGGCTTGGCCGGCATGATGAAAAGCTCGATCACCGAATTGCAGGGCATGATGGGCGGCGAGATGGGCCAGTCCATGCAACAGCTTCGCCAGTCGGCGGCGGGCGGCGAAGGCCAGATGCGTGCGACCCTGGACCTGGCCAAGGAAATGGGCTCGGGTATTTCGCGGCAACAGGAGATGCGCAAGGCGCGCGGCGCCATGTTGTTTCAGGAGTACAAAAAGAAGATGGGCATGGTGCAACCGGAAGTGGCCGCCACCGCCCAGACGGCAGCCAAGCCGGCGGAGAAACAGAAGATCGCGGAGTAATAGTAAGCCTACCAATGCACTTCACACGACTATGAAGACGTGGATTGCCATTCTCTTGACTATCGGCCTCATCATCGGCTGTGGCTTGCTCGTCGCACTCACGGACATCAATCTTTACGTCCCGATGTTCGTTGGGACTTCTGTTTGGGCAGGTGTTGATTCCGCAAGGCTGCACCTCAAAAGATACCAGTCCGGTATTTCATACAGCCCGGTCGTTTTGGGCATATTATGTTCGATGTTCTGGATTGTTGGATTCCCTTGGTATCTTTCGATGCGCCACAAGATTAATACCGGGGCAGCGCGCCTTCGGCCTGAGTATGAGCCTTGGGACATGGGGAGCGGACAGATGAGCTCGAATGGTCTTGTTCAGCCGTGGCAGGGACGAAAGTTATGAGCCGGTCGCCTAACATGCGCTGCGGCGAACCTGGCCATCGCGCCAGTAATTTATTCCGTTTGAAATCGAACCTAAACCTTGAACTAAAAAATCTATGACTGCACGTGGCAAAATTGTTCTGACAATCATCCTCCTCGCCGTGGTGGGCTTTGGC
>JANOHH010000316.1:0-1158 GCA_031406395.1 Verrucomicrobiota bacterium
TGCTTGTTGTGATGCTGTCGCAATTTACATCATCCGATTGTTGTTGTTGTTGTTGCAACTGCTTTTCGTATTGCTGTACCTTCGAGCGAACCGTCGGTGGCACAGCGGCCATGAAACGCCCCCACGAAGTGCAGGTTGGGATTTCGCTTTGAGAATATTGTCTTCAACCGGGCGCCACATTCCGCCGATCCGCCGAGCAAATAATGGGTGGTGCCGGCGGGGGCAGTTTCCAAAAAATGCCGCATGAACGCCGGACCATAGACGCGGTCGCGCAGCCCGGCACCCGCACGATTCAAACACCACACCAGCGGCATCCCGTCCGGTAACAAATCATCGTAGGCACTCATCAGATCGCGGAAAGCCGCGTCGTGCCGTCGCATGGTGACGATCTGGGTGTTCACAAATTCCAAGAGGCGACAACCGGGCGCACGCGCCCATTTCACGCAGAGCGACGCTAGTTCATCGTAGTCGGTCACGAGCAAAGGCGCGGTCAAAACGTGCATGCGTTTCATCAGTCTAAAAACAGCTTCTCCCAGGCGCGGAGGTTGTACTCCACAATTCGTCACCTTTCAAAGGTTCGTGCTTCCGTACTTGTCGGGAAGCCGCCCCCGGGGAGTGTCGCGATGGGTGGCTGCCGTTCAAGAAAAGACTTCTCCTCCGGGCGTTTTTTAACGAGTCTGCTGGCCGCTGCTTGCATGAACCGCTGCCACATTTGAACAGAATTATTCGCGTCGCATGAAGTTGCTCATTTTTGCTCACACCCCACCGCCGCATCACGGACAGAGTTACATGGTTCAACTCATGTTGGACGGTCTCGGCAGCGACCACCGCCGGCGGGCGACCAACTCGCCGCCCCACGCGGGCGATGTTCACGGCATCGAGTGTTACCACGTCAACACCCGCCTCTCCAAACGCCTTGAGGACATTGGCGAATTTCACAGCGCCAAATTGTTTCGCCTGCTCGTCTATTGCGGTGAGGCGATCTGGTGTCGTTTTCGTTATGGCGTAACCAGTTTTTATTACATTCCCGCGCCCGGCAAAACCTCGGCTCTCTATCGCGACTGGATGGTGCTGCTGATCTGCCGCCCGTTTTTTAGACGCATCATCCTCCACTGGCATGCCGCCGGCCTGGCCAAGTGGCTTGAAACCTCGGTGCAG
>JANOHH010000341.1:0-1212 GCA_031406395.1 Verrucomicrobiota bacterium
ACCGGATAGCGTGCCACCGGCTGCGTCGGCGGCGCGAAGAGGAAACCATACACGCCGCTCCCATGATGCACCTTGAGCAGCAGCCGATTCTCACCGGGTTGGAGCAGAACCACCAACTGCTCCGGAGCAGGGGCGACGCGCCGGAAGATTTTCCCATTCTGGACCTTGACCCCATTTAACCAGAGTTGCGCGCCGCCATCGCTGCCGAAGCTCAGGTTGATGTAGCGCGCCGTCTTCACCGTGATCTTCCGGAGGAGAAAGCTGACCTGGTTCTCGCCGGCCAGCGCCTGCGCTGTGCCGTCCTTCCAATCCGTTTTCGTCTTCCAACTTAACTTTCCGTCCTCGTAAGTCTTCGCGAGGTCGAGGTCGGTTTCATTGATGAACGCCTTCTCAAAAATCTCTTTGGGTGAGCCCGCGCTGAACGGGCCGAGCGCCGACCATTCTCCCCACTCTATCCCGCTCACCGGCGGTTCCCGCCCCGGATCCGCACTCTCGGCTTCGACCTCAAATCCGGTGAGGATGAAATTCGCGTTCGTCCCCCGGCTGGCACCGCCGAGCGGCAGGCTGTCGTGGGTCAACGCCTCCAGCCGCAGCGCGGTCAGCTCCGACTGAGCGGTCTCCAAGGTTACTTCATACGTTTCCTTGGCCGCGTTCGTCCCGCTGGCGAGGACAGAAAGGTCGGCGAGCGTTTTCAATTCCGCACCGCTGGCGGCGGTGAGGTTCGTGGGCTTGAGCACGTCCCAACCAGCTTGAATCCGCTGGCGCTGCTTCGCCTCCCACGCGAACTGTTCCCGGCGCAACGCGTCGTCTGGCTTGTCCAACAACGCGCGGCGCTGGCCTTCCAGGGCCGCAACCTCATTCGTCAGTTTCGCCATCGCCCCCGCCTGCTCCGGCGTCGGCACCTTGACGAATGGCGGCGCGGGATCGCTGTCGAGCCCCTTTTCCGGGATGCGATTGAAGAAATCGTAGAGCTGATAATACTCGCGCTGGGTGAACGGGTCATACTTGTGATCGTGGCATTCCGTGCAGGCGGTGCTCGAACCAAGATAAACCGTGCCGAAGGTGTTCACGCGGTCGGTCACATATTTATTCATGTACTCGTCCGGATCGGCGCCGCCCTCCGTGCTGCTCATGCCATTCCGACTGAAGGCAGTGGCGATACGCTGTTCGAGCGTGGGATTCGGTAGCAAATCGCCGGCGAGTTGTTCCGTG
>JANOHH010000366.1:0-5720 GCA_031406395.1 Verrucomicrobiota bacterium
AAGGACGCCAGCAGAAACACGAACCCCCAAGCCAGCATGCCTTCGCCGGGGTGCAGTTTCTTCCAAGGAAGAATCCTCCAGGATTTGGACCAGAGGCCGGCAGGTTTCGGGTTCAAGGCGACTTGATCCTCTCCCTGAGCATTAGTTGTCGGGCGGACACGAAGTTTTTTCCAGGCCACCGTTCCACCCACCAACGCGCCGATGGCACCCCATGGCGTGGCGAAGGCGTCGCTGACCACTGAACTCAATATTCGCGTCAGTTCCCTCAGATTACCCAGTACGGCTCGGATAAAAAGATCAGGGAGTGAGATAAACAAAGGGAGCGCGAGCGCCCCAAGCAGCGCACCGAGGATGATGCCGGGAACAAGGGGGAACTTTGGGGATTGTGTGGTCATTGGGGTTATTAATTCTTTCGAGAGGTCAGCTCCTTGATCAACTGCTCGGCCTGCGCCTTGGTTTCGGGGAACTTGACGGCGACCTGGGCGACGCGGAGCGCGTCAGCCATGCGGCCGTCATCGGCGAGTGCGCGGACGTAGCGCTCGACCACCTCCGGGCTGTAGGGGCACAGCGCCAGCGCCTGGCGGAACGCAAAGTCGGCCGCGCGGTTCATGCGTTTGCGCTCCGCGTCGTCCTTCGCGCCAACCCCGCGCCAGTGATACACGCCAGCGATGCTGCTGCGGAGTTTGGAGAAGGCCTTGCACGAATAGGGATCGCCCACGAAGGCCGGGTCGCCGGTAAATCCCTTGAGGTCCTTGCGCACGAACACCCGCTCGATGAAATCACACACCTCTGACACCGCGGTGTCCTCTTTGAGCCAGTCGCCCACCATCGGCTTCATCCGGGCGCTCCAGAATTCCGCGTCGCGCTTCACCGCTGCCGAGGGGATTTGGTCCAGTGGCGCCCGGTTGAGTTTCAGGATCAGGCCGTGGGGTTCCAGGTGCGGATACATCCACTCCAGCGGAAAACTTTGCTCCACGTAGAATTCCCGTTGGGCATTGTTCTCAAAGATGGTTCTGGCCAGCAGCGCATTGATGCTCATTACGGCCACTTGCCCGCTTACCTGGACGCGACCGCCGACGATCTTGATCTCTTCACCCGGTCTGATCTGCTTGGGTTCGTTCGGGAATTTCTGGTCATGCTCTAACCGCTGCTGGGCATCGGACAGGTATGCTTGGAAAGCCGACTGATAGTCTTCCGGCGTGGGGACGTAAATGCGTGGGCCGTACATTTGCCGCACGTAATCCAGATAGCTGGCGTCCGCGAGGGCGTTCTGGGTGATCGTAAAAAAGGGATCCCCTTCCGTGTGGGACTTGCTGAGGGCGGTCACCAGTCCACGTCCCGGATCCGTGCCGCCGAAGTAGATGCTGCCGGCCGGAATGGAAGCGATGATGTCCCGGCCAAAAGCAGTCGCGTATTTGGGCTGCGCTTGGGTGTAGTACTCCAAAGCGATGTGGGTTTCTATCATGGGTTGGCGGACGGCCTGCAGGGCGGCGGAATTCTCGACTGGCGGAGCATCGTAGAGCCGGCGAGACGCGCCCGCGAAGGTGTTGCTGGCCTGCTGCCAGTTGCCCGCCTGCGCAGCCCGGAAGTAATCCGCGACGTCCCGTGGCAGTTTCGCGTTCACTTTGGCGGCCAACGACCGGGCCGCTTGCTCCTTGGCGGCGATAAACGATTTGATTTCCGGCGGCAGGGCGGCGGACGTTGGTCGGGGCGCTGGCGATTCCTGCGCACAACCGGCGAGGAAGGCCAACAGGCAGACTGGGGCGATGGTTTGAATTTGAGTTTTCATCGGGAGTTGAGTTGCTAATTGGATTGCTGGCCGGCTGCGCGGGCTGATTGCGGCCGGGTTGCCGGCGGGGCTTTACCGGGGGGAAGCTTCCAAACTTGCGCCCCATAACCGCTGTCCTGGAGGAGTGAAACCGCCAGGAACCGAGCCTCCCGGTCAAAGTGCCAATCCATGATCCTGCCCGCGACCCGGTGCGACGGGCCGCAGGGTTGCCCCGTGGCCGCCTCCCACAGCCGCACATTTCTGGCGGATTCGCCCGGGCGACCGAAGTCATCCTCGTAGGTCAGGAGCAGCCGGTTGCCCGGGCTAAAGGTCAGCTTGGAGGCCCGCCCCATATTCAGCGTGGGCCGGTCAGCCAGGCGACGATGCACGGTATCCCAAAAGCGAACCGTGTTGGACTGCCCGCTCAGAGCGAGCCACTGGCCATCGAGACTGAACGCAACCGCGAGCTCTCCGGTCGCAATTTCGTTGGCCAGCGGCGGCGGCACCGGCCCAGGTTTTCCGGGATCCGCAAAGTCCAGCAGTTCGATGCGAAACTTTGGTAAGGTGGCCGCGAAATCGAGAACGCCCTGGGCCAGTTTCCAGTCCGGGCTGATGGTCAGGTAGATGTTTTCTTTCCCCAACGCCACGGGCTTTGGCTCCACCACATTCCAGACCGATAACGCAAAGCTGTTGCGCGCCGCGACATGACGACCGTCCGGGCTGAACTGAATTCCGGTCCAGGCGACCTGTGGGGGTTCGGGCAATGATGTGCCCGACCGTAACTCCCCGCTGGCCACATCCCAAACCCGCACCGTGCCGTCAAGCGACACCAAACCGGCCAGATATTTTCCGTCTGGACTGAAGGCAAGGTAGGCCACGTCGGTCGGCGCGAAAGTGGGTTGCAACGGTTCGCCGGTGACACTGTTCCAAAGCCGAATCCGGGTCTGGTCTTTGCCCGCCGCCAAAACGGTTGCCAGTGTGCGACCATCGGGACTGAACGCGCCGCTGGCGTATTGGCCTCCGTCAGGATTTTTCCAGCCGGCCACTGCGGCGTTGGTGACCGTGAGCTCATACGCCGCGAAGCGCTGCCGCGCGCCATCATGCACGAACAGGCGGCCCTGCGCGTTGAAACCAAGGATTTGCGTGTTCTCCCAACGGTGGAGGAGCGAGATATCCTGAGCACCAACGTGCGAGGTTTGAATCAGCCGCGCTCGAATCGGTGCGGTCAGCGGAGCTTTCTCAGAGGTGAAGCCCCGTCCGGTGACGAAGCAGAGAACGGCCAGCGAGACATAGATGGATGTTTTCATTTAGGTTTCCTCGTTGCTTTCTCGTCGAGTGGGCTGGAACTGACAGGTGCCGGCACCGTGGTCGCGGGTCCATCCAGGATTCGGGCAGTTCCAGAGTTGTCCACGATCGCCAGCCGGCTGCCATCGGCAGAGAAAACCGCCCAGCACGTTTGGCGGGTTCCCTGCCAACTCCCTACCTCTCGACCGGTAGCCAGGTTCCAAAACCTCACGGAGCCGTCGTCGCTGCAGGTGGTAAGCGTCTTCCCATCTGCATTGAATGCAGCGTCGAGCACCCCACGTTTGTGACCTTTCAGCGTCCATAATTCCCTCCGCTCCGCCACGTTCCACACTTTTGCCGTCCCATCTATGCTGGCCGTGGCGAGCAAAGCGCCATCTGATGACACTGCAACACCAAAAACCTGATTCTTGTGCCCGCCAAACTCAGCCTCTTGCGCTAAGGTCTTGGCGTTCCAAATGCGGGCCACCCGGTCCTCCCCGCAAGTCACGAAACGCTGTCCTCCCGGGAAGAAGGCGATGGCCCAAAGGGCCCGTTGATGCGCCTTGGGCCGAGTGGTTTGCGCCCCGGTTTTCACGTCCCAGAGCATAAGAGTGCTGGTGTCATCGAGTTCACGGCTGCCGCCCACGAGGAGGGTGCCGTCCGGTGAAAGCGCGAACGGTCGATAGTGGTTGGCCAGGTTAGTCAGCGTGGTCACAGTCTCCGGAGCGCGCCTGGCAAGATCCCAGACTTTCAACGTGACCGTGTCGTCCAACGTGACCAGTTTCGTGCCGTCCTGGGAAAAACGCAGCACGTGCGCAGTGTTGGTCAGCACCCCGATCTGCCGCATGGAGTCGAGGTCCCACAACTCCACCGTGGCTCCAGCTCCGCCGATGGCCAGCAGTTTTCCGTCGGGAGAGAGAGCCGGACCTTGCTGCCATTGATCGAAATCCACATTGGTGATTACGGTCGGCAGTGCCGCCGCCTGCAAATCCCACAAGCAGACTATCTCGTCCGTGCCGGCGCTGGCCAGCAGCGCTCCGTCTGGGGAAAAGCTCGCCGCCAGCACCTCACGGCCATGTCCCCGCAGAATCAGGGGGGCTGAGGGAGTCTGCAGGGTCCAGATGCGGATCAATTGATCGGCATGAGTTGTCGCCGCGAGCTGATTGTCCCGGGAAAACGCCACACCCCAGATGTCCGTTTTCTCCTCGTGCCGAATCAAAGTGCGAATCGGGCTCAGGCTGATTCCATCCCAGAGTTGAGCGCGATTATCTTCTTCGCCTGAATTGGTGATCAACCATCGGCCGTCGGGTGAGCAGCCGAGGCTGCGCAGCGGCCAGGCAAAGTCCGCTCTCGTTGGCGGGCGGCCCGAGGTCAAATCCCATCGTTGAATCACATCATTTCGAACGCCCGTGAAAAGAACGCTCCCGTCTGACGAGAGTGCAATTCGACCCCCGGCGTTCTCGAAAACCCTGGCCGTCTCATTCTGTTCATAGTCCCAAGTGTCCACGAACCCAGGTTCGAAACCATAGCCCCAAACGCTCTGATTCTGGCCGATCACCAGGCGAGATGTGTTCGGCAGGAAAGCGACCCGAGCTTCACGCGCCGTGTGCCGCTCCACGAGGGCGGGATGGCGGACGTCCGTCATTCGCCAAAGCGACGCTTCGGATTGCGTTCCGACCGCCATGAGGTCAGTGGCGGGGTGAAACGCGACGGAGCAAACGCCGCCGCCGCCCGGCTGGAAACTGGCCAGACGAGACCGTTCACGTACGTCCCAAAGGAATACCTGTCCACCCGCTCCTGACGCCAGCCAGCGCCCGTCCGGGGAGAAGGCGACACAAGAGACCGGGTTGGAGTGGCCGGTGAAATTGTGCAACTGGCTGCCCTCGGATTGGTCCCAATAATACCGCCACTCGAACCCGCGCGGGTCGGGCTGGCCGGCCCTCGGGATATGGTTCCGCAGATACTCACGCGCCTGGCCAAGGTTCCCGTCTCGAAGCGCTTGCTGCGTGGCGAGCATATCGGCGGCATACAGTCTTTGACGTGTGTCGCGCTCCGCGCGCTGGGCGGTCTCCTCGCTGATGAGTGCCCGTTGCTCATTTTGTTCGGCGCGCTTGCGTTGTTCGGTTTCCGCCCGGCGGGCATGTGTCGCCCGCATCGCCTGCCACGTGCTCACCCCTGCGCCCACGACCAGCACTGTCGCGATGGCGGTACTTGCCGCAAAGGCCAGTTTGTTCCGCTGCCACGCCTTCTGAAACTTATAGGCCGCGCTCGGCGGACGGGCGACCACCGGCTCGTTCGCCAGATGCCGCTGAAGGTCTGCGGCCACTCCGTTGGCCGTTTCGTAGCGGCGGGTACGATCCTTCTCCAGGCACTTCATCACGATCCAATCGAGATCGCCTTGGAACTGATGCACGAGTTTGCCCACTTCGGTCTGCCGACGTTTGCCGGCAGTAGTGCGGGCTTCGCCCACCAGCGTGTTCAGTTTGGTCGAGGGGCGCTGTGGTTCCCGTTCCCGGATAATCTGCCTCAGCGCATCAATGCCGCCCTGCATCATTTCCTTCGCGTCAAACGGCGTCTGCCCCACCAGCAACTCGTAGAGCAACACGCCCAAGCTGTAGATGTCCGCCCGCGTATCAATGTCCAGCCCGCTCATCTCCGCCTGCTCGGG
>JANOHH010000381.1:0-1718 GCA_031406395.1 Verrucomicrobiota bacterium
CGGTGTGCCGGTGTCGATCGACACCTACAAACCCGAAACCATGCGCGCAGCGCTCGATCTCGGTGTGGACATCGTCAACGACATCTACGCGCTGCGTTGGCCGGGTGCGCTCTGACCGTTTCCGCCCAGCAGGTGCAGTCTGGCACCAACACCATCAGCGGCGTGGTCCGTTTTGTGAACGCCGATTCCGACATCCTCGCCCGGCTCGGCCCGCCGGGGAATGAGGGGATGACGGACTTCGCCATTTTTGCGTACACCGATCCCCCCGACGTGCTGCAAGCCAGCAAGAGCATTCCGACCACCGATCCGTTCACCAGTCCTTACGCGCTCACCGTCACCGCCAACAACACGCCGCTCACCTACAATGTTTATGCCTATGTCGTGCTCGACCTCAATGAAGAGTATTGGACGCCAATCCAGGCCGCAGCGCCGCTGACCAGCAACTCGGCGCCCGCCGCCGTGAACTTCGACGAGTGCGTGGCGTTGATCGAACTGCGCTATGTAAATTCGCTGGGCCAGCCGGTCGCCGCGCTCGGTGGGCGTGCCTTCGTCACGGAAACCAATTCGCCCTACAGTTTGCGCGCTCGCTACACGCTCCAGCCGGTCGGCCGCACCAACAACTTTCTCGTGGTTCCGAGCGGGGTGGGATTTGAATTGGTCGTCGAGGTGGACACGGGCACGGACATTTATCTCGACCGCCTCACGCACCGCGAGACGCTCACTATGCTACTGAACTGCGAAGATCAGCCCGTGATCACGATTACCGTTCCGGACGCCGGGACATTTGGCAAAATCATTGGGGTCGCCAATCTCGTGGATGAAATTGAGTTGCCGACGGATGGGTATCTTGAACTGCTCGGTCGCCCCGTCATCAAGGCCGTTGGCCCCTCCGGCAACCAACGCTATGCTGCGTTGCCGGGCGAAACGGCGGGCGCGGACACGAACCGGGCGTTTGAGCTGAAAAACCTCCTTCCGTCTGTCCCCACCGATGCGTGGCGCGTGCAAGCGGAAATGCAGTTCGGCAGCGGCTACCGCTTTCAATACTTCCAGACACCGGCCCTCGGGGCCGGTACCAACGCCGGGGTTGCTGTCACCGCCGGCGCCACGAACGACCTCGGCGACACCTTTGTGATGCACCCGGCGCGGCTCGTGGGCCAGCTCACGCTCACCGGGCCGCCGGAACCCGGCGGAAATCTTTCGGCCTTGCGCGGTCTGGTGCGGGCGTCGGATTACGACCCGGACACAAACGGCATTCCCGACGGCGTCGGCCCCGGCGGCATTCACGGTAGCTATGTTAACGTGGCCGGCGTGGATGAACTCGTGCCCGGCGCGACCTTCGCCACGATTGGCGCCAGCGCGTCGGCCTCGTTTGCCGGCGCCTTCAATCCGGCGACGGCGGCGTTCGAGGGCGATTACGCAGTCGTGCTCGGCATGCTCGACGACCAGCCCGGCATCTGGCGTCAGGAAAGTCTCAGTTACACCTTTTACCAACTCGACACGAACGCCGCTCCATTCGTTAATCAGGTCGGGAACGTGGCCGAGGACGCGCCGTGGCAGGGAACACTCGCGCCCGGGGAACGCGCGACGAACGACTTGCGTTACGGATTTGCCGAAGTCTGCGTGCGCATCAAGTCGCCGCTCCCCTTTTACAGTCCACGCATCAACGCCAGCGGCGGACTCACGGGCCTCGATTCCGAAGGCCAGCTCCGCGCGTATCG
>JANOHH010000396.1:0-1106 GCA_031406395.1 Verrucomicrobiota bacterium
ACGGCCCACACTCGATACGACCGCGGTCATCTCGAAGCTGAATGAAAGTGGCAACGAGCAATTGAAGGCGCGCGCCCGCCAACTTGGCACGCTTTGGGGCGACGCCTCGGCCATCGAGCAGACCCTGGCCATGATCAATGATCCCAGGGCCAGCCTTGCCGAGCGCACGACAGCGATTCAATCCGCCCGGCAGTTAAAAAGTGACGCTGCTCGTGAGGCGCTGCTGAAACTGATTGCCCAGGACAATCCCGAACCCCTGGTCGTGGAGGCAATTCGCGCGCTCGGCGAGATGGATGACGAGACCGTCAGCGGGAAGCTCGTCGCGGGTTGGAAGAACTTTACCCCGGCTGAGCGCGCGGCGACCGTCGATGTGCTGTTGTCGCGCGGGCGCTGGGTGCTCGCGCTGCTTTCCGCCATTGAAGCCAAGGAAATTTCTGCCGGCGAGCTGTCAGCGAGTGCGGTTCAGCGGCTGGGCCAGAATAAGGATGAAATCGTTCGGCAGCGCGCGATGCAAGCCATCGGCCGGATACGCCCCGCGAATGCCGACAAGCAGAAGATCATCGCCGAGAAGAAGGAAATGATCTTGCGCGGCGGGCCGCCGGATATGGCGGCGGGACACGCGCTCGCGCAGAAGACGTGTTTCACGTGTCACAAACTCCACTGCGAAGGTGCGGAAGTCGGGCCGGACCTGACCGGCTCGGGTCGCGCCAGCCTCGACGCGTTGCTGGCCAACGTGATTGATCCCAATCAGATCGTCGGCAACGGGTACGAAAGCGTGGAAGTCGAAACCAAGGATGGTCGCAGCGTGGCGGGTCGGCTCGTCGAGGACACTGCTTCCCACGTCAAACTTCTGGCCGCCGGGCCGAAGGAGGAAGTCATCGCCCGGAGCGACATCGAGCGGCTGCGCGTGAGCGAGTTGTCCGTCATGCCCGAAGGATTGGAGCAGATGCCGGACGCAGACTTCCTCAATCTGATGGGCTACATCCTGAATGCAATGCCGTCTGGAGCGCCAAAGGCACGGTGAATCCGCGGACATCTGGCAACACGATTACTTCTTCGCCCTGCTGTGCCGGTTGCGGCAAGCGGCGTGTCGCTGCGCTCCAAAG
>JANOHH010000404.1:0-2304 GCA_031406395.1 Verrucomicrobiota bacterium
TTGATCTGGCCGCGCAACATGACCTGCTCCTGTTAATTGATATCCCGTGGGACAAGCATCTCGTCTTTCTCGATGACGCCGGCCGCCGGGCCGCCGCCCGCCAAGCCATTTCCCATGCAGTCCTGGCCTGCGCGCGCCATCCGGCGGTGTTTGCGTACAGCGTGGCCAATGAAATCCCGGCGGACATCGTCCGGTGGAGCGGCACCGCACGGGTGGCGGAGTTTATTGACGAACTGGTCGGCGAGGCCAAACGCCTGGATCCGCAGTGCCTCTGCACGTACACTAATTTTCCGCCCACGGAATTCCTGTGTCCACAAGCGCTCGACTTTCTTTGCTTCAATCTTTATCTGCACCAGCCGCAACCATTCAAAAGCTATCTCGCCCGGTTGCAATTGATGGCGGACGCCAAGCCGCTGGTGCTCGGTGAATTCGGAATGGATTCGTTGCGGGAAGGCGAGCCGGCCAAATGCGACTTCCTGGCGTGGCAAATCGAGCTTGCCTTTCGCGGTGGCCTGGCGGGCGCGGTTGTGTTTAGCTTTACGGACGATTGGCATACCGGTGGCGTGCAGATCACCGACTGGCAAATGGGCCTCACGACGGTCGCCCGTGAACGCAAGCCTTCGTTCACCGTCGTGCAAAAGCTGTTCCACGCGGCGCCGCGGTTTCCACTGCCGCGCACACCGAGAGTTTCCGTCGTTGTGGCCAGCTACAATGGTGATCACACCCTAAAGGCGTGTCTCGAGTCGTTGCGCAATCTCAACTATCCTGACTACGAAATCATTCTCGTTGACGACGGCTCGACGGACACGACGCCCCAACTCGCCGAGAATTTTCGGCGCGGGGAAACTTCCGAAGCGCCACTCTCGGAGAATATAGGCGAGGTCTTAAATTCACCGGGCGCTTCGGCCCACCAACTGGTGACGAGTGCGGCGGGCGGGAAGTTTTGCTACTTCCGCCATGGCACGAACCTCGGTCTCTCGGTCGCCCGCAACACCGGCATTGCCGCCGCCGCGGGCGAAATTGTGGCTTTTACGGATGCGGACTGCCGGGTGGATCCGGACTGGCTTTATTACCTCGTGGCCGATTTGCTGGCCGGCGAGTTTGTCGCGATGGGTGGACCGAATTTGCTGCCGCCGGATGATTCCGTGGTGGCCGCCGTGGTAATGGTTTCGCCCGGCGGCCCCGCGCATGTCATGCTGGATGATCGTCAGGCCGAGCACATTCCCGGTTGCAACATGGCCTTTTTCAAAACCGCGCTCACCGCGGTCGGTGGCTTTGATCCGATTTTCCGGAAGGCCGGCGACGACGTGGACATCTGCTGGCGCTTGCAGCAGGCGGGATTCAAAATTGGTTTCAGTCCGGCGGCATTTGTCTGGCACTACCGACGTTCGACGATGGGCGCGTATTTGCAACAGCAGCGCGGCTACGGCGAGGCGGAGGCGTTGCTCGTCCGCAAACATCCGGAGTATTTCAATGCGTTCGGTGACAGCCTGTGGCGCGGGCGGATCTATACGCCCGCGAAGTTCGGATTACTGCTGCGGCCGCCAATCATTTATCGCGGGTTATTCGGCAGCGCACCGTTTCAGTCGCTCTACACTTCCGAGCCGGCACGGACGCTGATGCTGGTCACCACGCTCGAGTATCACATCCTCGTCACGCTGCCGCTGTGGGTCTTGTCGGTTACGTTTCACGGGCTGCTCCCGCTGGCGATTGCGAGCCTGCTGATTTCCGTGGGCGTGGCGGTGGCGGCGGGCGCCCAGGCTGCGTTGCCCAAGGGCCGGCGGCGCTGGTGGTCGCGCCCATTGGTGGCGTTGTTGTTTTTTCTGCAACCCATCGTTCGCGGCTGGGAACGCCATCAAGGACGATTCGCCCGCCAACTGGTGAAGGAGCCGGCGCGGGAAACCCTCGATTCGGTCAGCCTGCGCGACAGCCCGGACTCGCTCGGCGAAGTCCGTTACTGGGCCGAACGCCGCATGGAACGCGTATCGTTTGTCGCCCGCATCCTGCAG
Source organism: Verrucomicrobiota bacterium (assembly GCA_031406395.1). Taxonomy (GTDB): domain Bacteria; phylum Verrucomicrobiota; class Verrucomicrobiia; order Limisphaerales; family JADLHS01; genus JADLHS01. The sequence continues at coordinate 2,010 of JANOHH010000404.1, forward strand.
GGACTGGATCGGCAAGGGTGGCCCAACCGTTCGGACATCGGCTGGAGCGAGTTCGACGTGGAGATTTACGGCAATCGCTGGAGCCACGTCCAATTGATCACCGCCGCTGAGGATCATCCGCGTGGACGCCAACTCCTCCGCTGCCAGTTGCGGGCGCGGTGGTCGTTGCAGGCCAAGGTCGTCTTTTGGTCGTTGCTCGGTTTGGAAGCTTTGGTGGCGGGAATTTTCGGTGGCTGGCAGAAGTGGCTGCTCTTGCTGGTGGTGCTCACGCTGCCGCCGTTTGCCTATTTTCTTT
>JANOHH010000420.1:0-11875 GCA_031406395.1 Verrucomicrobiota bacterium
GTAGGCGTAGTTCACCCAGCGGCGTTTGGTTTCCCAGTCTGCGACGGGCGCGACCAGTTTGCCCTGCGCTTTCATCTGGTGGTAGATGCCAGTGTTGTAGGGCACCTCCATCTGGTAAATCGTCACCGAGTCGGGCTGGAGCGCGACGGCCTTCGCGACCGTCTCGCGCCACTTCTCCTCCGTCTCCTCGACCATGCCGGCGATGAGATCAATGTTGATCTGCGGGAAGCCGATTTCGCGCGCGAAGGAATAAGCGCGGGCGATTTCCTTGGAACGATGCGCGCGACCGTTGATCTCCAGAATGTGATCATCAAAGTGCTCGATGCCCAGGCTCAGGCGCGTGACGCCGAGCTCGCGGATCGCTTTCAGCTTGTGATCGGTGAGCGTGCCCGGCTCCGCTTCGAACGTGACTTCCTCTACTTCATCCCACGGCAACAGGCGTTTCATGCCGTCGGTAAGAAACTTCAACTGGTCGGGCGAGAGATAGCTCGGCGTGCCGCCGCCGAAATAGACGAACTTCGGTTTGCGCCCGCCAATCACCGGCTTGCCCGCGTAAACCGTCAATTCCGCCAACAGCGCATCCAGGTAGCCGCGCACTTCGGCGGAATCTTTGTCGGTGTAAACCTTGAAGTAACAGAAGTGGCAGCGCTTGCGGCAAAAAGGAATGTGAGTGTAGAGGCCCAACGGCGGCGAGGGTCGAGAGTCGAGAGTCGAGGGCGGGCGTTCGAGGGCGGCTTCGAATTCCGATACAAACTCCGGCTTCCAGAACGCGAACGGTGGGTAATTCGCGACGAAATAATTGCCAGCAGTGGTTTCGTGCCGCAGCGGTGGCGCAGCGGTAATGGGGACATCGCTCATTTCTTTTCTGCCTTTGCGCCAAAACAATAAACACTGCCATCGTCGCTGCCGATCACAATTTTCCCATCCGCCACGGCGGGCGAGCTCGCCACTGGCTGGCCGATTTCGTACGCCCACAGTTCCTTGCCGTCGCTCAACCGCACCAGATACACCCGACCATCATCCGAGCCAACCACGACTTTGTCGCCGCAGACCACCGGCGAGCTGTCCACCCGCCCGCGGGTGGCAAAGCTCCAGACCTTTTGCCCATCGGCGCGGTTCACACAATGCAGCATTTTGTCGCGCCCGCCGAACACCACACGATCTGACGTGACCGCCGGTGAGGAAAAATAGGGAAACTGCCGGTCGCGAAACGCCCACACATTGGTGCCCGACTTCAGGTCGGCGCAGAGAAACTGATTTTCATAGTGGCCGAAATAGGCCCGCCCGTCCGCCAGCGCCACGGACGCGGCGATCGGCGCGCCAATTTCATTGCTCCGCGATTGCGATCCGTCGGCCAGCGCAATGACGTAGAGGAGGCCATCACAGCCGCCAAACACCGTGTGCCCGTCCGCCACGGCAGGGGAGCCGTTGATGTAGTTGGCCGATTCATACACCCAGTTGCTTTTGCCCGTGGCGGCGGCGAGGCAATGCAGTTTGAAGTCGTAGCTGCCAATCAGCACGTTGGTCTGGCCACCGGAGACAAACCAATTGGGCGCTCCGAGAATCTTGTCGCCGGTGGTGTATTTCCAAAGTTGCTTGCCGGTGACCGCATCCAGCGCGTAAAGGTTCGCATCACTGGAGCCGACGAAAATTTTCCCATCCAGCACGAGCGGCGAGGATTCAATCGCGTCGCTATTGGTAAAGGACCAGATTTTCTTGCCGCTTGCCAAGTCGAGCGCGTAGAGGTTGCGGTCGTCCGAACCAATGAAGACCCGATTCCCGACGATGGCCGCAGATGATTTGACGGGACCGGCGGTTTTGAAGGTCCACAGCAACGCGGGTTTTTCCGGGAGTTGTCCCGGCGCGATTCCGGTGAGCGCCGGTTGACCGCGAAACATGGGCCAGTCTGCCGACCAGCCAGTGATGCTGGATGCCCAGTTCAACGAAATCCACAACCAGGCGGTATTTGCGATTGTCAGTTTCACCCGGCGAATATGAAGCAGAATCCGGCGCTTGGCCAAATCAGAATTTTCCGGCACCTCGCGGAAGGCCTTCCGGGCTTGGAGGGCGTGAATCCCATCGGCGGTGATCCGCTTTGCCCATGGTCCAGCGCGGCGGGGACGTGTCACTCTGATTGGCGTATCGCAAGCCGCTGGCTACCGGCCTCCTTTCTGTCACCAATATGTTGATAACTTCCCGGCTTAACCACTTGCAATTTCCGGCGTGCGCCCTAAAGTCGAAAGCAGGTTAGTGCGCAAAACCCCGAGCAACCCAGGATGCCCCGTTACATCTAAAACAGCGGTGATTTGTTTATTATGCCCACCCCAAAGTTTAGATTTTTTGGCCGAAGCCCAGCCCTTTCTGCGTTCACTCTCATCGAACTGTTGGTGGTTATCGCGATCATTGCCATTTTGGCCGCGATGTTGTTACCAGCCCTCTCCAGGGCCAAGGCCAAGGCCCAGTCCATCTCCTGCCTGAGCAACATGAAACAATGGGGCTTGGCTTTCAAAATCTATGCCGATGATTACAATGATTTAGTGCCCGAAGAGGGGGATACGACAAAGGCCGTAAATGATGCAAATTCCGGGAACCTAAACGAGGCTTGGTACAATAGTGTGGCCAAACTGGTGGGCCAACGCCCGATGGCAGACCTCTACACCATCCTGCCGGCATCGCCTCCTTTGCCCGGCAGCCGAACGTTGCACGCCTGCCCTTCGGCCCCAGCGCCCAGCCCCGCGATTTATCTCGGCCCGCCGGCGGGCACTCCCACATTGAACAAAGCGTACTTCATGTATGGAGAGAACTCCCGGATCTGTGTGAATCGTTCCACTCGCGCCGCAGGCCAGACCAAACTGAGCGCGGTGGTGAAACCTTCGGATACAATTTTTTTAGCGGAAGTGGATGGAAACTCTCCGACGGTTGGGGTGGCGAATAGTGTGACAACCGGTTTCTACGCGATCGCCCGGCACGACAAAAGAGGGGCCTTCTCCATGGTGGATGGGAGTTCGCGCATGATGAAAACCAACGATTTCCTACGCACAACTGCCGAAGCGAATGATGCGGCGACGGAGTGGGCCAAGCTGCGAACCGTCTATTGGTATCCGACACCTTCGACCCCCAATTGACTTTCAACACCTCGAAAAAAGGAAACTGAGAGCATCGAGAAGTATGAAAATTGAAACCGCAAATACGGCAGGTGGGGATCTGATTCGCAAGATTTCCTCTGGGAGCATACTCAAATGTGCATTCTTACGAACATGCACACTCCAATTGTGGTGGCTTGCTTTAGTAGCGATCGTTGTGTCCGAGGACAGCGCCAAAGCGACGGTGCTCGCGGGTTGGAATGTTAGCGCCCAGAGTAACTACGGAATTTCGCCACTCGCTGCAACCGCTGGCGACCCAAATTTGACGGTCGGGGGTTTAACCCGGGGCGCTGGGGTTGGCACCACCGGAACTGCTACTTCCAGAGCTTGGGGTGGGGTCAACTGGACGAATGCTACTGATTCGGCTGCCATCGCGGCAGATCGGGTGGTAACTTTTAGTGTCTCCCCAAACACTGGCTACACGGTCTCCTTCACAAATATCATTCTTTCGTACCGACGGTCCAGCTCCGGGGCGACCACGGGCCGGGTTCAATACCAAATTGACGCGGGAAGTTTCTTTGATATCGGTCCTGTCGCTTACACGGTTTCCGCGTCTGCCGGCGCGACGCTGCCCGCAATTGACCTTTCGGGTATCTCTGCCCTGCAAAACATCGCCTCGGGTACAACCGTTACCTTCCGGATCGTTAATTACGGTGGAACTAGTACAAATGGTACTTGGTATGTCTATGATGTTGCGAACTCCCCTGCCAGTGATCTTGAAGTTAACGGCACGATTGTTTCACCCGGCGTGCCTCCGTCGGTGACGGACATAACGCCAGCCAGTATCACGGCTAACGCCGGTTCAACGGCGGCATTCACTGTCACTGCGACGGGAGATGCGTCTGCCTATTTTTGGTATAAAGAAACCGCCACCACCAATCTTATTCCGAGCGCAACTACGGCTACTTTGACACTCAGCAACATCCTGGCGGCGGACACTGCAAATTATCACGTGATCCTTTCTAACGTATACGGAATGTCCACAAGTGCAGTTGTTTCCCTGACCGTAATAGATCCAGCGATCTTAACCCAGTCTTCAAGTCAATCCGACTTGGTCGGTTCGACGGTGGCGTTGAAAGTAAATGCCAGTGGAACGCCGCCTTTGACGTATCAATGGTATCAGGGCCAACCGGAGCCCGGTGTCAACACAACGGTCAATGATACGGGCCAGTTTTCTGGAGCGCAAACCAGCATGCTAACCATCAGCAACCTCGCATTGGCGGATGCGAATGATTATTTTGCGATTGTGACCAGTTCAGCGGGTGCGGTAACCAGTTCGGTTGTCACTTTGGGGGTCGCATCATCCGGTCCGCTCGTCAGATGGGATTTCAATGCGATTGACCTCAACCCGGCCAGTCCAGCCCCGTTGCAAGGCCAGGCATTTGCCGCGGCCACACCGGTTGGGACCACCAATAGCTTGCTTACTTCAGACAATGGCGCCGGCAGTCCCAATGATCCGATCAATTCGGTTCTCGGCGCGACCAATTATTATTGGGGTACCGCCTCGTATCCAAATGCAGGCGTTTCAAATAAACAGGCGGGCGTTCAATACCAGGTCAGCACCGTTGGGTTCAAAAACCTGAATGTGGCCTACGAACAGCGGGCCAGTGCCACGGCCAGCAAGTTTACCCGCCTTCAGTTCACGACCAACGGGATGGATTTCATTGATTATCCCGCCAGTTCCAGTTTTGCGAGCGCTTCCGCCTGGGAGTCTCGGTCGTTCTCGCTGCTCGGCTTTCCGGGGGTGAACAACAATCCAAACTTTGCGGTGCGTGTCGTGAGTGAATTCCAGTCAACTGCATCTTATGGGGTAAGTGGTAATGCAAACTATGTCGGCGTCACCTCCTCGTACGGTACCGGTGGAACGCTAAGTTACGACTGGGTGACTATTTCTGCGGAAGCCGTGGCCGGCGTAAATACGGCACCAACGATCAGCAGCATCGCCAATCAAACCACGCCGGACAACGCACCCATTGTTGTCACCTTTACCATAGGGGATGCCGAAACCGATGCGGCTGCTTTATCGGTGACGGCGACGTCGTACGACCAGAACCTGATCAGCGATGGCAGCATCGTTCCTGGCGGGACGGGAAGCAGTCGTGAGATAACCATCACGCCCAACAGCGGGGTGGATGGGATTGTTCCCCTTCTGGTAACCGTGACCGATGGGGATGGCGATTCGACTGCGACCTGGTTTTATTTGACGGTGAATCCCCCCAATCTTGCGCCAACGCTGACACAGTTGCCACCGACCCATACGCTGGCCAACACGCCCATTACGATCCCGTTCATCATTGGGGATGACGGGGGCGTGGGCAGCTTGACCCTTTCTGCCAACTCTTGGAACCCCAATTTGGTTTCATTGGAGAACATTTCCATCACGGGTTCCGGAACGAATCGCAGTCTGACGCTCACGCCTGCGACCAACAAATTGGGCGTCGCGCCCATCACCCTCTCCGTCAACGACGGGGTTAACACGACTTCCACCTTGTTCACGTTGATGGTGCGACCCAGCACGAATGTATTTTTCAACGACTACTTCGATTACGCCGACGGCTGGATTGTGGATAACTCCTTCAAGCTTTGGAATACGCACAGCGGCACCGCAACGCAAATGGTTGTGACGGCAAACGCGTTGACGGTCACCGGCGGCAATTCCGAAGATTGTAGCGCGCTCTTAATTGGCCAACCTTTCATGACCAATGGTGGCGCCGTCCTTTATGCCAGCTTCCAGGTCACCTTTACCAGTTTGCCATCGCAAGCTGGAGCTTACCTGGCCCATTACAAGGATGCGAATACCGGGGCCCAATCTGGCTTTGGCGGGCGCGTCTGGGCGAGCACGACCAATGCGGCCGAGGGCAAGTACCGACTCGGAGTTGGCAACGCGGAGGGCACTACGAACACGACCGCGCAATTCCCGTTGGATCTCGAACTCGGAACCAACTACCTGGTGGTGACCCGGTTTGATCCGGCGACGGGAACCAACTCAACCCTGTGGATCAATCCCACGTCGGAAGGGAGTCCGAGCGCCGTCGCCACGAACGTCAGCACGAATCCGTTGCAACCCAATCCAATTGATGTGGTCGCTTATGCCTTCCGGCAAGCAACCGGCGAAGGTGTCCTGTCGGTCGATAACCTGGTCGTCGGGCGTTCATTTGCTGCGGTTGTGCCGGTGCTGACGATTAGTCAAATCGGGAACGATACGGTTGTGAGTTGGGACAATTCGGTCTTACCGCTTCAAGCCGCATCATTGGTGTCGGGCGTGTATACAAATGTTCCGGGCGCGACCTCTCCATACACGAACGCCGCAACGGACCCGGAAAAGTATTTCCGCTTGTATGCCCCGTAGCGAAAAGCCCGATAACCATGGCGTTTAGCGGACGGGCGGCCTTGGCCGCCCTGCTTTTTTTGTTTTGCTGCGGAGCGGCTGCCCGCACAATGCGCCCGCGACTTACTATGAACCGCGCCATTTTCCTCGACCGCGACGGGACGATCATCAAGGAGAAGGAGTATCTCCGCGACCCGGCGCAGGTTGAAGTCTTCCCGGAAGCGTTGCCCAGCCTGAAACGGCTGACTGCCGCCGGGTTCACCTTGTTCATCGTGACCAACCAATCCGGCGTGGGTCGCGGCTATTTTACGATGGCGGACGTGGACCAGGTCAATGCCCGCGTCGTCCAGGAATTCCAGCAACATGGCATCGCTTTTCAGAAGATCTACATCGCCCCGGAGGCGCCGGACAAACCCAGTCGCGGGCGCAAGCCTTCCCCCCAGTTTTTGTTCGATGCGCGGGATGAATTCGGCATAAACCTTGCCACGAGTTTTATGATCGGCGACAAGCTGATCGATCTCGAATGTGGCTGGAGCGCGAGCGTGCGCGCCAGCCTGCTCGTCCGCACCGGTTACGGCCGGAAAGTGGAGCGCGAAGCCGCTGGTGCCCTGGCGCGGGCTGTAATCGTGGATGATTTATCCGCGGCTGCGGCATGGATTTTGGAAGCCGTGAACAAAACAATCTGAGGAATATGCTCCTACTCCCAGCGGATGAGCGAAGGTTGGAGCGAGCGCCGGAAATCATAAAATATGTGTGGCATCATTGGATACGTTGGCAAAAAAGCGGCCTCGCCGGTCTTGCTCGAAGGGCTGCGCCGGCTCGAATATCGCGGTTACGATAGCGCCGGGGTGGCCATTTTGCAGGACACCGATCTGCTCGTGCGGAAAAAAAAGGGCCGGATTGATGAAGGGATTGCCCGCGAATTGCTCGCCCGCCCGGCGCCCGGAGCAATCGGCATTGCTCACACCCGCTGGGCCACGCACGGTCCGCCCTGTGACGAAAACTCCCATCCGCACCTCGACCAGTCTGGCCGGATTGCCGTCGTCCATAATGGCGTCATTGAGAACTACGATCGGATCAAAGAGCGCCTGCTCAAGGCCGGCCATCAATTTCATTCCACCACCGATACCGAAGTCCTCGCCCACCTGATCGGGGAGCACTACGCAAAGCCGGCAGCTGGAAAAACAGAGTTGAATCCGCTCACCCGAGCGGTGTGCGCCGCGCTGCGCGAAGTCATCGGCACGTACGGCATCGCCGTGATCTGCACCGGGCAACCCGACGTGATGGTGGGGGCCCGGCGGGGTTCGCCGTTGATCATCGGCATTGGCGATGGTGAAAACTTTCTAACCAGCGATGCCAACGCAATTGTAGCGCATACGCGCGAGGTGGTTTTTCTGAATGACTACGACGTTGCCACCATTGCCCGCGAGCGGTTTGACGTCCTGAACCTTGGGACGGACACCGCCAAGGTGCAGATCAGCCAACTGGAGTTTCAAGCCGAGGATTCCCAACGGGGCGAACACGCGCACTTCATGCTCAAGGAGATATTCGAGCAGCCGCGCACGGTGGAAAACGCCCTGCGCGGTCGGGTGGATCACGAAGGTGCGACGGCGCGGTTTGGAGGCTTGAACATGAGTCCGGCGGAACTTCGCGGCATTGACCGCGTCGTCATTGCGGCGAGCGGCACCAGTTGGCACGCGGCGCTCGTCGGCGAGTATCTGATCGAGGAATTCGCCCACCTGCCGGTCGAAGTCGAGTTCGCACATGAATTTTGTTATCGCAACGCGCCGCTGGAAAAAAACACGGTGTTGCTGGTCATCTCGCAATCCGGTGAAACCGCGGATACGCTTGCGGCACTGCGCGAGGCGCGGCGCCGCGGCCATCGGGCGCTCGCGATCGTCAACGTTGTCGGCAGCACCATCGCCCGCGAATCCGATGGCGGCATCTACATGCACGCCGGGCCGGAGATCGGCGTCGCCTCCACCAAGGCGTTCATTTCCACGCTTACCATCCTCGCGCTCCTCGGGGTTCATCTGGGTCGCATGCGCATGTTGTCCGCCCGGCGGGCTTCGGAAATTCTCAAAGCCCTCGAAGCGATTCCGCAACAGATCGAGGCTTTGCTTCAGCAGAACGATTCACTCAAGCAACTCGCTGCAAAGTATGCAACGGCGAAGGACTTCTTCTTCCTCGCCCGCGGCTACACGTTCCCCGCCGCGCTCGAAGGTGCGCTCAAGCTCAAGGAAATCTCCTACATCCACGCCGAGGGCTATTCGGCGGCGGAAATGAAACACGGCCCGATCGCACTGATTGATGAGCAGACACCCACGGTTTTCCTCGTGCCGCAGGATTCGATGTATGACAAGACGATGGCCAACCTGGCCATGATCCGTGCCCGCAAAGGGCCGATCATCGCCGTGGCGACCGAAGGCGATGAAGGGATCAAGAAAGTGGCGGACGACGTCATCTATGTGCCGAAGACGCAAGAGCCACTCTATCCGATCCTGACGAGCGTGCCGTTACAACTGTTCGCCTACCACATCGCCGTGGCGCGCGGCTGCGACGTGGACAAGCCCCGGAATCTCGCCAAAAGCGTGACGGTGCAGTGATGACCCGATCAAGTTCGCCCCTCTCTCTCCGCGTCAAACCCTGGGGAATCTCGAGTTTGGACTTCTCCCAAGTGTGGAGAGGCCAAACCAGCTCAGGCTCGGACATCATTCGGCACCGGGTCACCGACCACAATTAGATCCAGCGCGCGGGGACGCATTTTTCTGTGCCCGCCAACCGGGCCGCATTACTATTCCCTAAATTGATTTTTATGAACCTGTGCCGGTCATGTCTTTTTGCAGCAGCCTTACTGGGTGCGCCGATGGGGCGCGCGGCGGAAGCCCCGGGCTTGCCGACGTTGACCTCGGTGCGGCAGGTGCGGGAATTGAGCGGGGCCGAAGCGGCGCGGGGATATCCCGTTCACCTCCGGGGCGTGGTCACCTTCCATGAACCAAGCTGGTTCCTTAGCTTCGTGCAGGATGCAACCGGCGGAATCTATGTGAAGAATTTTGATCCGACGGTGCAGGTCGGAACGGAGGTGGAGGTTGAAGGGATTAGTGCGCAGGGTCGAAGCCTCCCGATCATTGCGGGCCGCGACGGGGGCGAGGCGCAGGTACGGCTGATTGGCCCAGGAGCGTGGCCGCAGCTGATCGAAGCCACCGCGACTTTGCTCGGCGGCGATGCTTCGGATGCGCAGTGGGTGAGTGTCCACGGGAAGGTGACGGCGGTGACGCGGGCCCACGACGGGGTCATGCTGGACATGCTGGTCAACGGCGTACCGTTGCGCGCGGCGGTTTCGCGGTGGCCGCAGAACTGGTCGCTCCCCGGGTATTTGCGCGGCCAGATGATCACCGCGCACGGCGTTTTGGGTCGCCCGGCCCCGACGCCGGATACCAACGCCGTAAAGGCGGTGCTTTACCTGGCTTCGCTGGAAGCGGTCGAGGTCATACCGGAAGCGCTCGCCAGGTTGTTCGAGCGACCACTCGAGATTTTCAACCGGCTTTTTGAATTTGAAATCACGCGCGATCCACCGCTCGTGCGAATTCAAGGCCAGGTGCAGTTCGCCCGGCCCGGACTCGGTTTCTTCGTCATCATGGAGGGAGGTGGCCACGTGTGGGTGCAAACGAGCGCGCCCGGAAAACTCACGTCCGGCGAGTTCGTGGATGCGGTGGGCTGGCTCGAGAAGTTCGACAACCGACCGGTACTGTCCGACGCCTTCTTCCGGGTGACCGGCCCGGGCCAGCCGAGTCCCCCGTGGTCACGCAGCGCCAGCGAGATCAAGGCCGAGGCGGATCGTTCTCACGGCACCACGACTGCAGTCGAAGGTCGCCTGATCGAACAAGAGCGAAGCCTCACCGAAGACTCGCTCGTGCTGGAAGACCAAGGGGTGATCTTTCTTGCACGGCTGCTCCCGACGGGCAGCGGGCGACTGCCCGAACTGGAACACGGCATGCGCTTGCGACTCGAAGGCACCTGCCTGGTAAAGCGCATGCCGTTTCTGGAAAACCTGCCGCCCACCTTCGCTTTTCAACTCTGGTTGAGTTCGCCCGCATCGGTCGTGATTCTCCAACGTCCTCCATGGTGGACGGTGCGGCGGGTTTTCTGGTTGTGCGGCGTCACCCTGTTGTTGGGTGGACTGGCGGCCGGCTGGGTCGTGTTGCTGCGCCGGCAGGTGGCGCGACAAACCGCAGTGATCGGCAGCCAACGGGAACGGGAAGCCGTGGCACAGGAGCGGACCCGCATCGCGCGTGAATTGCACGACTCGCTCGGACAGGAACTGGTCGGCATCGCGCTGCAGCTTGATTCCGCGGCCGCGCGCCTGCCCGAGTCGCCGCAACAGGCCGAGCAGGCGCTGGCCGTGGCGCGGCTGATGATTCGCCATAGCCAGGCCGAAACCAAACGGTCGGTGGCGGATTTGCGCGCGGAAGAATTGGACAGCACCGACCTCCCCACCGCGCTGGAGGGACTGATTCATCCGCTGGTCGCCACGCCAGGTTCGGCCCATTTACACTTGGACGTCCAAGGCATCCCTCGGCGATTGGAAGGCGTCGTCGAGCATCACTTGTTGCGCATTGGCCAGGAGGCCGTGGCCAACGCGGCGCGCCATGCTCACGCAGAAAAAATTGAGGTGCGGGTGTGCTACCGGGAACGCGAGGTCGTGCTCGAAGTGAAGGACAATGGGCGCGGGTTCGATGCCAACGAGGCCTTGGCCATCGCCGCGGGCCATTTCGGCCTGCTCGGTTTGCGGGAACGCGCGAACAAACTCCAGGGCCGGCTGCGAATTAAAAGCCAGCCCGGAACCGGCACGGTTGTTTCCGTCACGGTGCCCGTGCAGGGGAAGCCCGCCGCATGAGTAAACCCAAAATACGTTTATTGGTGGTGGATGATCACTTTTTCGTCCGGATGGGGCTGACCGGTTCGCTCAACGCCGAGCCGGACTTGCGGGTGGTCGCGGAAGCAGACAATGGCGCGCTCGCGCTCAAACTATTCCGCGAGCACCGACCTGATGTCGTGCTAATGGATGGGCGGCTGCCCGGCCTGAGCGGCGTCGAAACTCTGACCGCCCTGCGCCGTGAGTTCCCGGATGCCCGCGTCCTGATGCTTTCCATTGACGAGGGGGAGGAGGACGTTTATCGCGCGCTGCAGGCCGGGGCCGCCGGCTATCTGCCCAAGGCGACACAATTGCAGGAGTTATTGAAGGCCATCCGCGCCGTCCACGCCGGCGAACGTTTCTTGCCGCCGGCGCTGGCGGCTCGGCTGGCGGAACGCGGTCCCGGGGCAACCTTGACGGCGCGCGAACTGGAGGTGCTGGAACTGGTGAGCAAGGGGTTGAGTAATCGTGAGATTGCGGCGGCGCTCG
>JANOHH010000459.1:0-1493 GCA_031406395.1 Verrucomicrobiota bacterium
CTCACGCACGGCTTCATGGTGGATGCGGATCGCGAGAAGATTTCCAAGAGCAAACAGGGCGCTTACGAAAAGCCCCAGACTTCCGAAGCCTACGTCAAGAAATACGGCGCGGATGTGGTCCGCCTCTGGGTCGCGTCGCAGGATTTCCGCAATGACATCGTCGTGAGCGAGGAGCGGGTGAACAAAGTCGGGGAAACGTATCGCGGCATCCGGAACGCACTGCGTTATCAACTCTCGAACCTCTACGATTTCGATCCCACCAAACATACCCTGCCCGACGAAGAACTCACCGGCCTCGACCGCTGGATTCTGGGCGAGTTCTCGCAGCTGGAGGCGGAAGTGATCGCGGCCTACGAAAAATACGAATTCCATGTCGTCTATCAGAAGGTCAGTCAGTTCATCGCCGTCGAACTTTCCTCGATCTACCATGACGTCATCAAAGACCGGCTTTACACCGACGCGGCAAACTCGTTGCGCCGTCGCTCAACCCAGACCGCGCTCCATCGGCTCGTGACCGGTTTGTGCCAGATGCTTTCGCCGCTGCTGGCCTTTACCACGGATGAGGCTTGGGAATTCGTGCCGGGCAAAGTAAGTGAGTCCGTTCACGCCACGGAGTGGAAAACCGTTGGCTTCACCGGCAAGGATTATGAGCGAGAGTCTTGGAAAAGCCTATTCGTGCTGCGCGCGCTGGCCTTGCCTGAGTTGGAAAAGGCCCGGCAGGCAAAGCAGATTGGCAAGTCCCTGGAAGCGAAGTTGACCTTCAACGGCACGGGCCCGCTGCTCCTGGACGCAAAAGTAAACCTCGATTCCCTGCGCGAATTATTGAACGTCTCGCAGGTACAGTTGGCGGAAGAGGGCGGCAAGACAGTCTTTGCCACGGTTTCAAAAGCTGATGGCCAGAAATGTGAACGCTGCTGGCATTGGGAAACAGATGTTGGATCCAGGCCCGAGCATCCGACGCTCTGCGGAAGATGCACCCGGGCCGTTCAGGAATTTCAAGCACACTGATCAGTTGTGAGCGCCACCGACTTTCGTTCCGCGATCAAAGACTACATTCGCGAGGAGGCGAAGCCGGCGGACAAGTTCAGTCATCAACCCCGACTTTACGAATTGACTCGCGAAATCGGCGCGGGCCGCAGCTACGATGACGATGTGGTCTTTGCCGCCGTCTAGTTTGGAATTGCGAGAACTTTTCAGAATATCCGTTTATTTGGTGAGCTATCAGCATTAGAGAATGTGGCGATCGCTAGACATCTCAGTACTACTACCAATCTTTGGAATGGCATTTTAGGACTACCACCAACGCAAACAGAAGAAAAACAAACCTACAATCGTGCTTTAGAATTATTGGAACTTGTCGGCTTAAGCGATCGCCATGATGTGAAAGCCAAAAATTTCTCCTATGGCGATCAGCGCCGCCTAGAGATCGCCCGCGCTCTTGCTCTGCAACCAAAATTATTATTACTAGATGAACCCGCCGCAGGGATGAATCC
>JANOHH010000466.1:0-2299 GCA_031406395.1 Verrucomicrobiota bacterium
GCTTCGGCGGCTGACCCGGCACCGGTTTGGGCGGGGACGCTTGCTTGCGGAGTTCTTCCGCGACTTCGAAGTAATCCAGCCGCGAGCGCAGCCACGCACCATACGGCTGGGTTTCGGGGTGGGCATCGAGCAGCGGCAGAACAAACTTCGCCGTCTCGGTCAATGCGGCCAGATCGAGGACGTATCCGCTCTGGAGTTGATCCTGAAACTGGCGCAAGAATTTTTCCACCTTGTCCCGATCCAACTCCGGCAAGGAACGCAGCACACTTTCATCCAGGTTGTCTTCGGCCCACTCCTGCGCCGACTCCAGCACCTGGCCAACGTCCAGTTCTGCCTCCTGCTGGGCGGGCGCGGTGAACGCCATGAGCATTAGCCCGAAAGCCAAACAACGACATTGGCAAATATGAACCATTCTGTCCTTTTTGATGTGTCAAACCGTCTGCGCGTTCACCGTCGCCCGTCGTACCAGGCGTAACACGCTTCCCGATTGCGGAATGTCGCCTCCCGATTCGTCGCCACGCGAAACAGGAAGCCCAGGTGTTCCCAGGTGGAATAAAGCCGCACCTTGCGCGCCGAGGTCAGCAAGGGATGCCGATGCAGAATCACAACCTCACGGCCCGTGGCCCGCCCGAGTTCCCGCAAACGGGTGGCCAGGTCCAGTTCTTCACCCACAAACAGCTCGGGGTTGAAGCCGTCAAGTTTGCGGAAAGCCGCCGCCTCGCAAAAAATGAACGATCCCGCCAGCCAGCGGCGCGAACGGCTCTTCCAATTCCAAACACCGGTCACGAATTTCGCCAGCGGATAATTTCCCTCCAGCCGGATCGTGCTGCCGCCCGCCAGACATTGGCCGGACTGAATCTGGTCCATGACATCGGCAAAGAGTTCCGCGCTCGGATGCGAGTCCGCGTCGATGAACAACAGCCAGTCGCCGGTCGCCGCCGCCGCACCGGTGTTGCGGGCTCGTGCAATCTGATTCACCGGCTCGAACACCACGAGCGCCCCGACTGCCTGCGCCACCGCGGCCGTGCGATCCGTGGAGTTGTTGTCGCACACGATCAATTCGGAAGCAAAACCGCGCGGGGCAAAGGCCGCCCGCGCCGCGGTGATCTGCGTGAGGGTTGCGGCCAGCAACCGCTCTTCGTTGAACGCCGGAATGATGATCGAGATTTTCACCGAACTAAAACTGACCCAGCCGGGCCCCGCCGTCCAATGCTGAATTTGGAGAACGCGGGCGAGTAGAGGCGACGCCTCGTCGCCCGAGGTGAATGCGACGCCCCCGTCGCATTTTTCCCGCCCCCGGTTTGGTTTGCTGCGCCCGTGCGGCGACGAGGGCGTCGCCACCACCACCAAGCGACGGGGCGTCACTTCTACCCCGACGGTGACGGCATCGTTCCGGTTCCGCTCACGCGCCGTGCCAACAATGAACATTGAACAATGTCCCATCCGCGCTACTCTGTCTTGCGCTGAGGTGAGTACGCTCGCCCTCGCTTTTAACCGAAACCGAATCCGCTATGAACGACATCAAAGATAAATCCAACCAACCCCGGCGCCGCGGCGTCGGCCGCATACTCCTTGTCATTGCCGGCACGCTCCTCGTTCTGGTGATCGGGCTCTATTTCGTTGGCACGAGCGGGGCCTTCTTCAAGAGCGTCATCCTGCCGCGGGTCGGCGCGGCCCTGAACGCGGACGTGACCGTGGCCGAGGCGGCGATCAGCCCGTTCAGCAGCGTGTCGTTGCGCGATCTCAAAGTGCAACCGCGCGGCGGCGAGCCTGTCTTCACGGCGCAGGAGGTCCGCGCCCGTTATAGTTTGATGTCCATCCTCGGCGGAAAAATCGTGGTGACGGAAGCCGTCATCGAATCGCCGGTCATCAGCGTGATTCAAAACGCCGATGGCACGAGCAACCTCGACGCGCTTCTCAAGACCCCGGCCAAGGCAGAAAAACCGCCGGCGCCGGCGGCTGCCAAATCCTCGCCCCCGCAAGTGGATGTAAAGCTCGTGGCGCTCAACAACGCCACCGTCCGCCTGGTGCAGAACCACAAGAGCGGCGGGCGCGACTTGACCGAAATCACCGGGCTTAACTTCTCCGCCCGCGATCTCAAGAACGGAACATCCGGCAAAATCGAATTGGCTGCCGCCCTCGCCATGGACAAGGCCGCGCAAGCATCCGCGCCCGCGGGATCGTTCCGCGCCAAAGTCGGCGGTAGTTTCACTTTCGATCTGCTGGCCGACTTGCAGCATGTTCGGCGCACCGATCGCGCACGAGGACCACGCGCACCGCGCCTGCTACGCGGCGCTGT
>JANOHH010000487.1:0-3675 GCA_031406395.1 Verrucomicrobiota bacterium
AATCGATCGTCCTGACATGCGCTTCGTCTTTGCGGACGAATGCCCGATCATCAATGATGGCTTGTTGATGCACTACCTGCCGATCGGGACGACTCAATTGCCTGCCAACGGCATCATGGATGACTGTCCCGCCTCCTATCATGCCGGAGCCGGGGCGCTTTCGTTCGCGGACGGACATGCCGAGATTCACAAATGGCGCGACGCGCCCACTTTGGGCGCCAAGATCTGGCCCCTCACCGCACCTTCGCCGAATGACTATATCTGGCTGGCCGAACGGACGGCGGGCCCAATCAGGTAGCCAAGCGGCCGCTGAAACCACGGTCCGTGTTCGGAAAACGGGAACACAATTTCCTCGGATCTAATCTCGACCCCAGCAGTTTATCCTGCGGTAATCAGTCCAAGCCCAGGCACCGACGGACGTCAACCTTACTCCAAACGGCTGAGCGGCCGGCGCGCGTTGCGTTCACGTTGATCGAATTGCTCTTGGTGATTGCCAGCATTGCCCTCCTCGCGCCCAGGGTTATTGCCCGCCCTGAGCCAGGCCCAGGAAAAGGCCGAGCGGGCGGGCTGCCGCAGCCATCTTCGGCAGGTCGGCCTTGGCTGCACCACCTGCGCCGGTGAAAACGCGGACAAGCCTTTCAGTGCCCGTCCAGCATCGGTCCAGATCGCTCTGGATCACCCTGACCAGCAGGCGGCGAAGTCTGGCGGGGAATCCGGGTACGTGAAATCACCTTCCAGAATCGGGGTGCCGGCCAGGTCTATTTTCACCTCACCTGCGATATGACTCTCCCATCGGGGCACCTGGCGTTGCTCGACAAAACCCGCCGGGAAAACGAAACGCTGTTTCCGGAAAACAGGACCAAAGTGCAGGGGAAAAAATCTTGGGCACCACGACCACCCCCAAACAGATGCAGTCGCCTTTTGTTGCCCACAATCTCCCGATCCGCTGGAAAAATGTGCGGCCGCAACCGGACGCGGAAAGCATCGTAGAAATCCAGCGGGAACGAAAACGTCTGGAACAACGGGAAACCCAGGATCAAGCCCCACGGGTCCGCAACAGTTCAGTTGAAAACCCCTTCAGCCTCCACTCGCCAGGACCGACGCCGCGATTCGATTGCAGCCCTTTGATCCGCGAGCGAGGGAAAGAATACAAATTGCTGAATATCCGATGCCTGCTAGATTGCGACTATGAATGAACCAAAAATTGCCGCAAAATCGCCCTACGTTCAACCCACCCAGCCCGGCTCTTTTTATTGGTGCAGCTGCGGCCAGTCCAAAAGCCAGCCGTTCTGTGACGGTTCGCACAAGGGCTCGATATTCAGCCCTTTGAAAGTGGAGATCAAGGAGGCCAAAACCGTGGCTTGGTGCGGTTGCAAGCACTCCAAGAACGGCGGTTTTTGTGACGGCAGCCACTCGAAACTGACTTAAATATGAAGCGCAACAAAGCCACGCCCTCCCCCCAACGGCCGATCCATCAACCCCAAAAACCTAACGCATGAAATTTAGAACCCCATCATCGGCGATTCGTAAAGGCACGGTAGCTCCTCGGGGAGATATTGCCGCACTCCCACGCCGCCAGGCGGCGCTCCCCAAGCTCCGGCGAAAAAACCCGCAGAAAAAACGAACCAAAGGGGGGCATGCACTGGAGCAGCCTGTGCTATCGTCCGAGGCCACTGACCCATGTGAAATTTGTGGCACTCCCGTGGAACGAGGACGAATACATCATCACATGGTGCGATTTCATGGAGTTCGCAAAGCCGGCCGGAATTAGTCGCTGCGCCTCGGATGGGCCGGTGCCAGGACTCCCCGCAGGGACCGGCAGCACGTCAGTGTTGCACCGAGCCGGCGCGCAACTTGGCTCCCGCTCGGACTGTGTGCGCCGAACCTGGCGTCACCATTCGCCGAAGTGGACCCCATTTTGAACATGGACGCTGTGACGCGTGTCGTGACGTTTTCACCACGCGGTCGCCTTGGTCGATCTTTGATCAGGCCCGACCAAGGTTCGCCGATCCGGCGACCGGAACATCCAAATGGTTGATCCTCCCCACCTGCAAGGGATCTCTGGCGGTGTTCTTGAACCTAAAGCGAGAGTGCGTGTGACGCACAATCCGAAGCCGCGATGCGTCGCCGCCCACAAATGGAGGTCGAATTAGCGTGAGCATGGCTCAAAGCATAATGGAGTGTCACGGCTACCAGGAGAATTTGATTCGTTCAAGCTCGTCGGAGGATGATTTCGCGAGGTGAATTTTGCTGCTTGAGCGGACTCGGGCCGCAGGCCACAATTCCCTGCCAGCTCAAACCGAATCCAATTATGAAAACCAACCGTCTCAATCGCCGTCAATTCACCCGCACCATGCTGACGGCCGCCGGGGTATTTGGCATTGCGCCGGCCTTCGTGCGTGGGCAGAACCTCAATAACAAACTCAACATCGCCGTCATCGGTGTGGGCGGCCGCGGCGGGGGTAACCTGGATTCGGTGGCTTCCGAAAAGATCGTCGCGGTGTGCGATGTCAACGGCAAGAATTTGGACCAGGCCGCGGCGAAACATCCGGCGGCACGGAAATACGCGGATTTCCGGAAGGTCTTCGATCGCGCAAAGGAGTTCGATGCCGTCGTTGTAAGCACCTGCGAGCACACGCACGCCTTTGCCACCATGCCCGCCCTCCAGCTTGGCAAACACGTTTATTGCGAGAAGCCGCTCAGCTATAACATCTGGGAAGCGCGGCAAATTCGCGAGGCGGCGGCCAAGGCCAAAGTGGCCACCCAGATGGGGATTCAAATCCATGCCACGGAGAATTACCGGCAGGTGGTCGAGCTCGTGCAGAGCGGGATCATCGGACCGGTGACCGAGGCGCATGTTTGGGTGGGCCGCGCATGGGGTTGGCAGAGTGAAGCGGACGCCAAGCGGCACAACGACATCGTTTGGTCCTTCGAGCGCCCAACCGCTGTCCAGCCCGTGCCGGAGGGCTTGGATTGGGATCTCTGGCTGGGCCCGGCGCCGGCGCGGCCGTTCAACTCGATTTATTTCCCGGGGCCGAAATGGTATCGCTGGTGGGACTTTGGCAATGGCACGATGAGCGATCTCGGCAGCCATTGGAATGATCTCCCGTTCTGGGCGCTGAAGCTGCAAGCCCCGCTCACCGTGGAAGCGAGTGGTCCACCACCGAATCGGGAGATCGCGCCCGCTTCGATGAGCGCCACCTACGAATACGGGGCCCGCGGCGATCTTCCACCCGTCAAACTCACCTGGCATCAAGGCGAGAACAAACCGGAGCTTTGGAAGACTGGCGCCATTCCCAAGTGGGACAGCGGCTGCCTTTTCATCGGGAGCAAAGGAATGATCCTCGCTGATTACGGGAAGCACCTCTTGTTGCCGGAAAAGCAATTTGAAGGGTTTCAGCGACCGGCACCCACGATTCCGCGGGTGACCGGTCATCACGAGGAATGGCTGTTGGCTTGCAAAACCGGCAAGCCGACCAGCGCCAACTTCGAGTATTCCGGCTGGCTGACGGAAGCCAATCATCTGGGCAACGTGGCCTACCGCGTCGGCAAGAAGCTTGAGTGGGACCCGGAAAACCTGCGCGTCACCAACGCCCCTGAGGCGGAGCCGCTCATCCGCCGTGAATACCGGAAGGGATGGAAGCTAACGTAAGGGATCGCTCAAAATCAACTTGT
>JANOHH010000503.1:0-2617 GCA_031406395.1 Verrucomicrobiota bacterium
GCCAAGTAAAGAGCTTCCAGTCAGAGAGTCCCGCGACCGGTGCGACGGTGGAATTGAAAGAATGATTCCAGCCTGCTCCCAAGACACCTGGGGGGGTTGACGGACTGTAGGCAATCGCAAAGTCGAAAGGCACACCCGGCACGGGCCGGCTGAAGGCGGAATGTTGCCACCCGAAGGCGCCGGACAAGGGTACAACGGCATTCTTGCCACCGTTGATTTGGGAATCAAAGAGGGATTGCTCGCCCTTTTGGTTCGTTTCCTCGAACAGAATCTGGCCGGCACCGGCTTTAGTGCCGAAAACTGTTCCGTTCGTGGTGGCGAAATTCCGGTAGAAGTCAGCCGCGTTCGTCGAATACCCCAGTTTGTAGTAACCAACCAGACTGGGATCGGCAGCATCGCGCTGGTCCTTGAACATCCGGTTGAGCACGGACGCCCCGCTGAGCGCGGTTCGGTAGATGGAGACCTCTTGCACCTCTCCGTAAAGATATTTGGCATCTCCCCAATTGCCGATGGCAACACCGTTGGTGCTGCGGCTGTCGCCGACGAAGATGCTGGTATTGGTAACTGTCTGGCCGTCCACATAAGCCGTGAGATTATTTGCGTTGCGAACGACAGCGACGTGATACCAGCGATCCAGACGGGGCTTGGGGATCAAAACGCCCTGCCAAATGTTAGTGCCGCGGGTCGAGAACCGGATGTCGAGACCAGCCTTGTCGTACCAGAGGTGGTAGGCGTGTGGGTCGGTGGTGGCGCCATTGGTGCGATTGACCAGAATGGTCATGTTGTCCGCCAAGCTCAGGCCGGACGGGATGGAAAGCTTGAACCAGCATTGCACCGTGAGGGCATTGACACTGTTGCTCCAACTCAATCCTCCGGTGGGGTCGCTGATCTCGACGCGGGCGTTGCCGGGGAAGCTGCCGGCAAAGGCGGAAGGCAGAGGACAGAAGACAGAGGACAGAAAGCAGATGGCCAGGAGCGCGGATAGCTTTGCCCGCCGTTCGAATCTCGTGGCAGCGGACGTGAGTCCGCTCCATCTTCCCAGGGGTGCAGTCAGAGCCGACTGACGTCGGCTGCTCCGGCATAGGGATTCAAGGCGCGAACCGTTTCGGGGAATTAGCGCTCCGAAGGGGATGTGTTTTGGGTTCATGGCGTTTTCTTCGCTGTCAAAAGGTTTGAGTCGGCCAGTTGCCTGACGTTGTTGATGCGTATGACGCGGTAACTTGGCGGTGAGGCCGAGGGGTGAGCGTCGAAGAGTGAGGGTTTGAGCAGGACGACTTCGGCGCGCAGGCCGTTGCGTTCGAGCTTGAACGCGACGCAGTCGTCGGCATTCACACTGGCCGATTTGGCCCATGCTTCGGCTTCGGCGGGGAACAGCTTCCGGAGCGGACCGTACTCGCCGTGTTTCCCGAGTACCGCCAGACCTTCGGGCGAGATCTCGTCATTGAGCGCCTTGACCAGGAACTCGGATTGTTCGGACGCCGTGCGCCGCTGGACGACAGCGGGAATGACCAGCAGGTCGAGCAGGTCCGTGCGGTTGGCGGAATGCAGCGCAGCATCAAGTTGCACCAAGCTGGCCAATGACTGTCGGCGGGGTGCGTCGTGGACCCACCAGTAAGCGGCAGTGCCAATGAAGGCCGCGACGAGGAACGCGCTGAGTAACTTTACTTTGGTTGACATGGCATCAAACGGTTATGGATTTGAAAATGTTCGGGCTCATGCCGGATGCGCTGGGTTTGGGCCGGCGGGCAGGCACGTAGTTCAAAAAGCGGGGGAAGGCGGACGTGGATTGCCGCGCTTGCTTTTCTCGAGCCGGAAAGGTGACCGGCGAGGGTTGTGCCTTGGGCCGGATCGGGTCGAGGGGCGACTAAAAGGCCGGACAGATCAATCGCCGGCAGCGCAGGAAAAATACATTTCATAAGTTCGCTTGGACGTGCCTTACCGAGTTACAAACCCGTATCGCCAAGATTGGTGGTTCACGGCGAGCAAACCAGATATGGTGGTAACGGCGTGATTAACGACGATTGGCAAGTGTCTGGCAAGCACTTTCGCAATCTTTCGCCGACTCGGCCTCAGCCGCCCCCCGAAATCAGAACGCCAGCAGCAGTTTCTTGATCTCTTTTAACCGCGCCTCGCTGTCCTTCTTCGTCAGGCGCGGGAACTTGCCGCCGAGGGTGATGAAATCGCCGTGGCGCGTGAGCATGATCTTATCCTCCTTCACTTCGATCACGGTTACGGATTTCTCGCCCGCGAGAATTTTCAACTCACCCACCATCAGCAGCAAATCCACCGCCGGGGGCACCGGGCCGAACCGGTCGCGCAGCTCTTTCTGTAATGTTTCCAGAGCGGCCTTGTCCGTCGCCTGCGCCAGCTTCCGGTAGATCTCAATGCGGTGCTGCGATTCGGGGATGTACTTGTGCGGGAGAGCGGAAAAGGTAGGGACGCCGCGCTGCGGCGTCCCCGCCCGTAAACCGGGCGGAACGGTTGCGACGACCTCTTTGCTTTGGTACGCTGCCTTGCGCCGCTCTACGGCGCGGGGGGCGCCGGCCGCCCCCCCCACCACCGTGTTTTGGGTGTTGGTGAGATACCCAAAAAAAAAAACCCCCCCCCCGAGACACCC
>JANOHH010000514.1:0-2036 GCA_031406395.1 Verrucomicrobiota bacterium
GTTTGGAATAGGGCGGGGGGCCGGCGAAGAACCCGCCATCACCCTCTCCATCGCCAAGCGTCCCGGCGCGAATGCCATCGCCGTCGCGCATGAAGTCTTGCGCAAAGTCGAGACTCTCAAAGGCCGGGTCATTCCCGACGACGTGTCGGTTTCGATCACGCGGCACTACGGCGAAACCGCCGCCGAAAAATCCAACGAGCTCCTCCTGCACATGGGCATCGCGGTGGTCGGCGTGATGGTACTGATCTGGGTGACGCTTGGCTGGCGTGAATCCGGCATCGTCGGCGTAGCCATTCCTGCGACGCTCGCGCTGACGTTGCTGGTGTTTTATCTCTACGGCTTCACGCTGAACCGCATCACACTGTTCGCGCTCATCTTCTCCATCGGCATTCTGGTGGACGATGCCATCGTCGTCGTTGAAAACATCGTCCGCCACTTTCACCTGTCCTTCAACAAGGGGCGCCAGTGGAGCGACATCGCCGTGGACGCCGTGAATGAGGTCGGCAACCCCACCATTCTCGCCACGTTTGCGGTGATTGCAGCAGTCTTGCCGATGGCGTTCGTCGGCGGGTTGATGGGCCCATACATGCGCCCGATTCCGATTGGTTCCAGCGCGGCGATGTTTTGGTCCATGCTCATCGCCTTCATCGTCACGCCTTGGGCGAGTATCCGGATGCTGCGCTGGGGCCGCAAGTATTCCAACCTCACGGAAGGCACGGCCAGCGCGGCCGAAGCCAACCAACCGCATTTGCATTCCGAACATCCCGAGGATTTCTTCACGAAGCTCTACCGCCGTTTCATGGGGCCAATGATTGCCCAGGCGAAATGGCGGTGGACTTTTCTTGCAAGTATCGTGGGCCTATTGCTCGTCGCCATGGCGCTCGTCGGCATCGGCTGGGTGAAGGTGAAAATGCTGCCGTTCGACAACAAAAGCGAGTTTCAGATCATTCTCAACATGCCTGAAGGCAGTGCGCTGGAGCGCACCGCGCAGGCCGCGCGCGAAATCGCCGCCGCGGTCCGCACCGAACCGGAGGTGACGGACTACCAGATTTACGCGGGCGTGTCGTCCCCGTTCAACTTCAACGGTCTCGTGCGCCATTACTTCATGCGCCGCGGCGCGAACGTGGCCGACATCCAGGTGAATCTCGTGTCGAAAGGCGAACGCAAGGCGCAGAGCCATGACATCGCCAAGCGCGTCCGTCCGCGCGTGGCGGAAATTGCCGCCAAGTTCGGGGCGCGCGTCGCCGTGGCGGAAGTGCCCCCGGGCCCGCCCGTGCTGCAAACGTTGGTCGCCGAAATCTACGGGCCGAACGAGGAGAGCCGGCACGCGCTTGCGCGCAAAGTGCGCGACATTTTTAGAAACACGGAAGGCGTGGTGGACGTGGACTGGTATGTCGAGGACGACCAACCGAAGACGCGATTCGTGATTGATAAAGAAAAGGCGGCGTTGCACGGCATCAGCGCCGAGACCATTTCGCAGACGCTGGCCATCGCCGTCGGCGGACAATCCGTGGATTTGCTCCATGTGCCACGCGAGAAGGAGGACGTGAACATCGTCCTGCAACTGCCACTCGCGAGCCGCACCAGCCCGGAGGAATTACTCGCATTGCGCGTGCGCTCCGGCGACGCCAATGCGCTGCCCGAACCCGGCTCGGCTACCGGTGTGCCACCGCTGATTCCCTTGCGCGAGCTGGTGACCATCGAGCGCACGATCACCGACAAGAGCATCTATCACAAAAATCTCATGCCCGTGAGCTACGTCATCGGCGACGTGGCGGGCGTGATCGAGAGTCCGGTGTATGCTATTTTGAAGATGAACGAGGCGATTGCGAAGCTTGATGCGCGGGAGTTCATATCGGTAGGGACGCGTTCCATCGCGTCCGATACTTCTTCCGAATCATTTGGGGACGCGGTGGAACGCGTCCCTACCAAATCCGGAATCAAAATCTATAGCGCAACCCTGCCCTTCACCGACGATCAACCCGCCATTAAGTGGGACGGTGAATGGCACATCACGATCGAAGTCTTCCGCGACC
>JANOHH010000184.1:0-4362 GCA_031406395.1 Verrucomicrobiota bacterium
CCTTTATATCGAATCGGCACTTGAAGCTGCCGTTCCACCATCAACCCACGCACGCTTAGCTCCTCAACCAACGCTTCTTCATAGACGCTCTCAATCAGTCCAGGGCCGCCAAGCTCGCGATGCACTTCAATCGCGGCATCCACGATTACCTTGCTGATTTCATTCTCTGTCATCCCTGCGTCTCTGCCTCTTTGCGCCTTTGCGTTGAAATCATTTCACCGAAAGTGCCGCCACGCCGGGGAGCGCGATGCCTTCCAGGAATTCCAGGCTCGCGCCGCCACCGGTGCTCATAAACGTCACCCGGTCGCCCATGCCAGCTTGATTGATGGCCTTCACGCTGTCACCGCCGCCGATGATGCTTTTCGCGCCGCGCTGCTGCGTGGCGTCCACCACGGCCTGCGCCACCGCATTGGTGCCGACGGCAAACCGTTTGTCTTCGAAAATGCCCATCGGGCCGTTCCACAAGATGGTCTTCGCCCCGAGGATGACTTCCCGAAACTTCGCGGCGGTGGCGGGGCCGATGTCCACGCCCTCTTCGCTGTCGGGAATGTTCGCCTCGGCGTTCGTACGCGGGTTGGTCAGATCCAGGATCGGGCGGCCCTTCTTGTTGAGTTTGTCGGTCTTGACCGGAGTCACACAGATATTATCTGTCGGCAACAGGAACTGAACACCGCGCTGCTTCGCCTTGTCGAGCGCCGCGAGCGCCACATCCGTCTTGTCCTTCTCGACGAGGGATTGCCCGATCTGAAAGCCCTGCGCCAGCTTGAATGTGTACGCCATCGCGCCGCCGATGAGAATGGTGTCCGCCTTGTCGAGCAGGCGGTCAATGACCTTGATCTTGTCGGAGACTTTCGCACCGCCGAGGATCACCACGAATGGCCGCGCCGGCTGATCCAGTTCGTCGCCGAGAAATTTCAACTCCAGCTCCATCAGCAGGCCCGCCGCGCACTGGCCACCGCGTTTGGCCACAATGCGCGCCACGCCTTCGGTCGAGGCATGCGCCCGATGCGCTGCGCCGAAGGCGTCGTTGACGTAAATGTCCGCGACTTTCGCGAGCTTCGCGGCGAACCCGGGATCGTTGGCTTCCTCTTCGTTGTAGTAACGGACGTTTTCGAGCAGCAAAATGCCGCCGGGCGGAAGTTCGCTGGCCAGCTTTTCAATTTTTTCGCCGATGCAATCATCCACAAAATTCACTTTGCACCCGAGCAATTCCGCCAAGCGCGCGGCGACCGGGCGCAGGGACATTGTCGCCTCCCGTTGGCCCTTGGGTCGGCCGAGGTGGGCGGCCAGGATGAGCTTCGCGCCTTGTTCGATGAGGTGGCGCAGGGTGGGCAGGGTGGCCTTGATGCGCGTGTCATCGGTAATAACCATGACACCATCCTTTTCTTCGAGCGGCACGTTGTAGTCCACGCGCAAAAACACGCGTTTTCCGTGAGTGTTGAGATCCCGAACCGTCAGCTTGGCCATAAATCAGTTTTCCCGCGGCGGGAAATGCTTTTCCCGAAACAGAGCGCGTAGCATAGCGGCTGAGCGTTGAGAGTCAATATTTTCGCCGGGCGAAACGGGTTGTCGGGCTCAGCTTGCCTGAAACTGCCCTGAAAGGAGGTGGGCGTTCGGTTTTGGAGTTCCGCGTTTACGCGGCGGGGTGTGGCGAATGCGCCGAGCCGCCTAAAGGCGGAACTCCAAACCGGGGAAGTGGCACGCTGCTCCATGGGCTGTCCGGATCAAAAATTGTAAGAAGTCATGGCTGCAAAAAGACCCAGCCCGAACCGCATTGTCCGGGCTGGGCGTGAATTCCTGGTTTGCGGATGCTACTTCGCGGGCTCAGCCGGTGCCGCGGGTGTGATGGGCGCAGCGGCGGGAGCTTTCTCGGCGGCCGTAGGCGCAACCTTGCTCCCCGGCGTGGAGAGACTCGCCGGTGGATTACCGAGCGGGGTTTCCCAATTCTTGGTCATCCGCCAGAGGATCCCCATGTCCGAGGCGAAGGCGTACACCCACCAGATGACGAACAGAACGATCAGCACTTTCGGCCACGCCGCGGATTTCTCCGCGTAACGGTCGCTGATGTCCACCGTCGCACCAGGCGGAAGCTTCGCGATGCCGGTGAGGCTGGTGCCGAACGGAACGTTCACCTTCGCCTTGGCGTTCACCGCCCAGCCGTTGGCGTCGAGAATCGGGCCGAGATTGCGCCGCCGCAGTTTCATGTAGGCGAGGATCAGGGACGGACCGGAGATCACCAACATCAACACCATAAGGAACAGCGGGAATTGCCAGGGGGCAATGCCTTTGAACAGGCCAAGGATTCCGGCCAATGCGGCGCTTAACGCCCCGAACGCCACGCCCATCGCGGCGACCGCGCCAACATCCACTTTCTTCGGCTCTTCCTTTTTGGCCTTGTCCGCATTCGCGGCGGCTTCGGCGGCCTTGGCCAGCTTCGCCGTGGCATCTCCGTCCGCGGCGGCGGCGCGCTTGGCAATCTGTTCGTCGATCATGCGGACGAGCTTTTTATAGGGCGACCAGAACGCCTGCCGCAGGCTGATCGGGTTGGACAGAATCTTGGTGATGGTGGCGTCGTAGTCGAGACCCTTGCGGTCGTAGAAAATGCCGTTGCGTCCGACCATCAAGTTGTCGTCGTCACCCTGCGAGAATATCGCCACGATGCTCTTCTTTTCCCCGGTGCCCCGGCGCACACAATCACAGTAGGCGAGATAGGCCCCCGCCAGGCCGGCCATGCCGGCGTGTTTGCCGGCGTCCTCGACCGTGAGGCAGAGCGTGCAAGAACGTTGATCGAGATACAGCGTTCCGCATTGGAAGATGGCGGGCGAGCCGCCGTCGTAGAGATCCTTGAAGTTGACAAAATTGATGCAGAGCGTGTGCAGATCGCGGACGAAACGGCAGAGCTTTTCGACGTTCGCGATCGAAGTGGCCTCGGGTTCGAGGGCTTTGTCCTTGGCGATGAGCGCGGCGATGTTTTCCTTCGCCTTGCCGCCGAGGATTTCACGCACCCGTTTCAGGCCGAGCTTCTCGACGATCGCTCCGGCTTTGCTTGCGTTCCAACATTCAAAAGCTCCCAGCTTGGCCAGCAACGCAGTCCAGTCGGCTTCGGTCAACTCCGCTTTGTCGCCGAGCAAGGGCTTCACGGCGTTGGCGTACAAGGCCGCCACCGCAGCCGCATGCGCGGGATTGATCCCGAGCTTGAGCGGCAAGGCCTTGCCCGCCGCAACTTGGGCGAGCGGGAAGCCCGCGACTTCGGCGGCGCTCATGCTCATGTCCTTGGCCGCGATGACGAGGTATTCTTCTTCCTTGCGGTTGAGCAACGCGACTGTGCGCGGATCAAAGGCCGCCAGTCGGCAGCGGCCAAAGAAATCATCCACCTTGGTCTTGATCGCTTTCACCGCGGCGGCCGCGGCGGCGGTGGCTTCCCCGGCGGGCAGCAGGTTGGCGGCATCGGCTTCCGCCTTCTTGTTCCAATCACTGAACGCGACGGCCTCGGCGAAGAACGCGTCGGCTTTCGCCTGATCGATGCCCGGCTTGCCCGAACGATCCGCCGCCGTCGCCATGCAGGCGGCAATGTCGTTGATGACCGCCTTGGTGGCGTCGTCCGTGGTGGATTCGGCGATGATGATGCCGTCCCCGTTGAGGGTGGTGTTGACGAAAATCTTGTTCGCGTCCGAAGCATCGGCCAGCGAGATGGTGGTGGCATCCGCTTTGCCGAGATTGACGAGAATTTGCTTGGCCGAAGCGAGCAGTTGTTTGCCTTCGGGCGTGGCGTCGTTGATGGCAGCCAGCGCCAACGAATCACCGCCCTTCACGAGGTCATTCGGATTCTTGAGCATCGAACCGGCCCACTTGGCGGCCGCGATGACCTCGGGTGCGCGCATCCGGCCATCCTTGTCGGTGTCGATCAGCGCGGCGGTTTTGGGATCGAATTCCAGGCCCGTTGTGGGGCAGGCCAACGCGACCCAGAGCTTCTGATCAAGTTGGTCGAGGCTCATCAGGTCAGCCCCAGTTTCAAGTTTGACCTGGTCAAAGCCACCGGCGCGAAAGAATTTCCAGGCGTGTGCGGAAGTAGGGCTCATATTTTTTTGGGGTTATGCGGGGTTATACGTTGAACGACTAATCGCCTTCAATAGTAGCCAGAGGCGCGGCGCTGTAAATTGATTTTTGGAAGCCATTCAGGCCTGGCAACACCAATAAATCGCAGGCTCTGAGCGCCGACCAAGGAGTTATTGCAAACGTCTCCGCCAGGGCCACGGCTTTGAGCACCCGTCCCCTCCATCCTCCGTAGCAGAGCCACTGCGGAGGACGGGCGTAGCAGACTACTGCGGAGGGTGGATGGCTTTGCTCTTGTTCACCGTCTCC
>JANOHH010000556.1:0-4926 GCA_031406395.1 Verrucomicrobiota bacterium
GATCGATCGCCGCGTGGTTGACGAGCAGATGCGCGACCCCGAAGAGCGCGACCATTGCCAATACCGCCAGCGGCGTGCCCAGTCCCATCGGATACTGGACCAGCTGAAAACCGAGAGTGTTAAAGTAGATGTCATTGGACGTTTTGAGTTTGAGCGCGCCGAAATCCGTATTGGCAAAATGTTTCGCCAGGCCCATGACGTGCGCGCCAAAATGCTGAACGCTGTCCGGGCTGATATGCTCCGGTGAGTCATTGGCCGTGTGGTACCACGCAAAATTATCGATGTAGGCCAGGCTGTAGCCATTCATGCCGGCCCGGCGGAACCGGCCGAAATCGGTACCGAAGGGGGAACGCTCGTAAACGGAAAACATGAGCGAACTGGTCAGCGGCAGAACGCCATCAGCCCGGGCCTTGCGCAACTCGGCGATCAGCGCGCCATTGTCCGAGGACGTCTCATAGATCATCGCCGGCCCCTTGGTGCCGCGGACATCCAGCTCGCTGATGATGCCGATTTTCTTCGCCAACGGATGGCTGCAAAAACCTTGAGCGCCAAAACCGCCGATCTCTTCCGCATCGGCGAAGATAAAGAGCAGATCGTTGCGCCTTCGCGGCTGCTTCATCAAGGCGCGCGCCGCCTCGAGCATGGTGATGCAGCCACTAATGTCATCCGTGGCCCCCGGACCATAGGGCACCGAATCGTAATGGGCGCTGAACGCGATCGCCCCGGTGTTGTCCGTGCCGGGGATGCGTCCGATCACGGCCCGCTGCAAGGTGATGTGGCTGCCGTTCACCGCCGGTTGGCACATGAATTCCACCTCCACGCCCAGCTCCTTCAACGCGTTCAAAAAATACGCGGCCACCTGATCGTTGTTTTTCGACCCTGCCGGATGGGGTTCTTTGGAACAGGCGAAGGCGTGGGCGATGGCACGGTGCGCCGAAAATTGTTCCGTCGGCGCGTCCTGGGGCAATGCGGGCGGCGGATTGATCGCCTGGATGGAGTAATAGCCGAGTCCGCCGGCAAACCCGCAAGCGAGCAGGGCGCTCATCGCAGCCGCATGTTTCTTGAACATCGTGTTCCTCGGAATTCAGACCGCGATCAGTCCTAGGGACCGAGGCGGCCTGTGGGAGGTTGCGCGCCGGGCAAACCTCAGGGCCAATAAGAATATCAATCAGCGCTTGGACCTTCAATGTATTCCGACCAACGCCAACAGGATTTCCTGTCGGAATCGGCCAAACGGCCAAGTAGGGATTATTGCGAATCGTCTGGCGGCGTGAAGTGGTCTTGGTATTGATTACTCCCCTCGCAATCCCTGCAACATTTCGCCGCTCAGAAAATTAGTGCGTCCCGTTTTGGTTCGTGACTCACACCACATAGTGAAACTGTTCGTCCCCTGCAAGTTCAACCCGCCTGGACCTTCGTTCGCCCTCGAAAGACGAGGCTCGATTCACGCTAGGGTGCGGCATTCCGTGCGCGGCGCCCACGCCAACAGCGGTGCGGCGAGCGTTCGTGCGAAATCATTCTCACGATCTTCCATTTTCGCCTCCACGTCTCCGCCCGCTCCCCGGCCCCGCGCCGCGCGGCAAAACCCACCCAGGTTTCCCCCAACCCGCCAATAAAACGTTTGGCGCCCGCCCACGTCCGCGTAACGTCACCGCAGATGAAGCCGCCGCAAAAGCAACTCGCCCGGTACCAGGCAGGGTCAAAGAACAAATTCCCATTCGTCACTTTTGAATTCCGGGCGCGTTTCTCAAACGCGCGATGGCTTATCGCCCTGGAACCCAGCTGGCCATGAACGGCGGTGAAATCATTGCGCACACCCTGCACAAGCAGGGCGTCAGGTTCTTATTCACGCTTTGCGGGGGGCACATCTCGCCCATCCTGGTGGCCGCACAGAATCTCGGCCTCCGGGTCATTGATACGCGACACGAGGCGACCGCCGTTTTTGCTGCCGATGCCGTTGCCCGACTCACCGGAATTCCGGGAGTCGCCGTGGTCACCGCCGGCCCCGGGTTGACCAATACCATTACGGCCGTGAGGAACGCCCGGCTGGCACAATCGCCGCTCGTGTTATTGGGCGGCGCGGCGGCAACCCTTTTGAAAGGTCGCGGCGCGCTGCAGGACATCAACCAGCTGGCGCTGATGCAGCCGAACGTGAAATGGGCGGCGACCGTAACCAAAGTGCGAGCGATTGTGCCCACGCTGGAGAAGGCCTTCGCGATTGCGCAGAAGGGGGTTCCCGGCCCGGTGTTTGTCGAATGCCCGATTGACACTTTGTACGACGAAGAACTCGTGCGCCGTTGGTATGGCGTGACGGGCCCGGCCACTTCCCCGCAAAACCTTCGCGCGCGACTGGTTCGTTGGCACCTGAACCACCACGTGAATAAACTATTCGCGGAAAAAGATTCCGTGCGTTTCGACCGTCCCCCGCAAGCCATTTCCTACCCGACGCATACGGCTGCGCAATTGGCCAGAGCGATCACCAAATTGAGATCGGCCTCCCGACCCGTACTGTTGGTCGGCAGCGGCGCGCTGATGAACCCGCAGAAAGCAAACGAACTCGCGGTGGCGGTCGGCCGACTCGGCCTTCCAGTTTACCTGAGCGGCATGGGCCGGGGGTTGCTCGGCAGAGAAAGCAATCTCCAACTGCGCCATCACCGCAAGGAAGCCATCAAGGAATCCGACTTGATAATCCTGGCCGGTTTGCCGAATGACTTTCGGTTGGATTATGGCCGGCACCTTGGCGGAAAACCGTTCCTCTCCATCAACCGCAGCCCGGAAGATTTGACGAAGAACGCGCGGCCAACCCTGGGCATCAACGCCGACCCGCAGGATTTCTTGATCGCCCTTTCGCAATCGTTCCAAGGCAACTATGCGAATTGGATCGCAACCTTGCGCGGGCGCGATGCCCAGCGCGAATCAACCATAGATCAACAAGCCGACACGCCCGCGGATCGCGGTATCAATCCGATAAAACTTTTCCGCGAACTGGATCCGGCCTTGGATCCCAACACCATTCTTGTCGCCGACGGGGGCGATTTTGTGGCGACCGCGGCGTACACCCTGCGTCCGCGCCAGCCGCTTTCGTGGCTCGACCCCGGCGCCTTCGGCACGCTCGGGGTGGGCGGGGGATTCGCCCTCGGCGCCAAACTTGTTTTTCCTGACCACGCTGTCTGGATCATTTACGGCGACGGGAGCGCGGCCTACAGCCTGATGGAGTATGACACCTTCGTGCGCCACAAACTTCCGGTTATTTCTGTGATTGGCAATGATGCATGCTGGAGTCAAATTGCGCGTGACCAGGTTGAAGTTCTGAAAAGCGATTGCGCCATGAACCTGGCCCTGAGCGATTATCAAAACATCGGGAAGGCATTTGGCGCTGAAGGCGTGCGCGTCGAAACTCTCGACGCGTTCAAGTCCGCGATCGTCGCAGCAAAGCAGTCCTCAAGAAACGGAAAGCCCTATATCATCAATGCAATCATCAGGAAGACCGATTTCAGGAAGGGTTCGGTTTCGATGTGACCAATGGCACACGTGAACCCAGGCGGGAAGTCGCCCGGGGTGAGGGGGAAAAGCCGCCCCGCCATTGACTAACACCCCGTTCCGCATCTCCCCGCAGCCCCTATCCATGAACCTCCCGCTCGTTGCCGCCGACGTGTGGCGGAAACTTTGGGAATCCCACAACTTCCGCTTCGTTACCTCGGCGGCTACAAGGTTCAGGGGTTCAACGCGCGAATCGTCAGTCCGGGGAATTCTCACCTTGACCCTACCCATGAACCTCGTAGCAGCGGACGTGAGTCCGCTCCAGCTAATTTCGGGGAAGGAGTTAGCGCCGATTCACATCGGCTGCTTTGGGTTTGGGGCACAAATCGCGGTTGGTTGCGAACCGTGGAATCTCTCCCCCTTCCGAAGCGGAGCGGGAAACGGACGCCAAAAGGGAGTCTAGCCCACGCATTTGGCAGTAACGCACGGCTACTCCAATGCTGGGCGACAAACGCGGATGCCGGGCGGCGGCAGCCGTCGGCGGCTGGCCAGAAGTTCCATGCCTGCCTTGATTCGCCACTTGGGAATAGGGCCGGGCAAAGTATTTCATTTAGTTTGTAACCATTCCCCGCCGTTGCTGTAGCAATGCAGTAATATCGAGTAACACCGCGCATGAATTCCGTTAAGCCAAGCAAAAGCATTTGGAACCACGAAACACGCGAAATGAAACGAAAAGCCGAGACGAACCGGAACGGGGCCGTTGCACTCAACGCAGGATGGTGGTCGCCAAACCGGAAAATCGTCATTGCGCCTCCCTTTCGTGTGGTTCGTGTATTTCGCGGTCAACGCAACTGCCGTTTCATGGTTAAACCTGAATTCCGAAACCGGAATGAAGGCGGCAGGCCACACGGTTCTAGCGCAGGCTTCCCAGCCTGCTGTATCGCGGGTTTCCAAACCTGCGACCGACGGAACGGTTCTGGACGCCAGGAATGGCGGACGCCCTGCCGACTGGGAAGTCGGCGACACAGCAGGTTGGGAAACCTGCGCTACGGATTGACGGCGTACGATCTCGGAGTTCGGGTTAAACCAACCGTCGCCATGGCGAAAAGCGCCCGCCAATGGAACGACCTGGCCAACCGCAGCGTCACCAGGTGAAAGCAAACCAGCATGAATTGCCAACGACTTTCGGGCCTGCTCGACTTTTGGAGGATTGCCATTGCCAATGCGCCGGCGGTAGTCCATTACATCGCTGCCCCACAATGAAAGCGATTGCGAGATTCCTGGTGCGCCGGAGCGTGAACGCTGCGACCGGCCGGTGGTTTAACTTCGCCTGGGCCACGCTGGCCGCCGGCTGGTTGCTGAGTGCCGGTGGCTGCGGAGGGTCTCCGGCGTCTTGCGAGGCTTGGCGGACATGAGAATGCTTTCGTACGAGGAAGTGGGTTGAGC
>JANOHH010000572.1:0-4819 GCA_031406395.1 Verrucomicrobiota bacterium
GGGCATTGCGGATTGGTTCGCCGCGGGAGTCGAGAATGCGACCATTGAGCCAGGTGATCTCGCCGGAAGCCGGCGTGAGCGCGTCGTTGATGACAATCAGATCATTGTCCGTGTCGAGCGGGAGCTTCTCTGGGTAAAACGGCCCCTCGGTCTGGGGCGGGGTCAATTGCAGTGCTTCGGCAAAGGCCCCGGGCACGGCGAAAAACGCAGACGCCAGGCCGAGGCCGGACAAAAACCGGCGCCGACTTTGCGACCGCACGATGGCTTGGGTAAGGTTCATGCGGTGAAACTGATATAATGCCGTGAAGCGGGCGAGCTTTTTTTGACAGTAAATGCTGGCATCGCCGTTTGTGGTGGGGCGAGCGTCCTCGCGAGCCTTCGTGTTCTGACCAGGTGCGGCTCGCCCCACCATTTACCACCATTACTACGGCTTTGCCGGCTCACTCGGCGCGGTTTTCTTTTCCAGTTTCTTGATCGGCCAGTTCGTGGATTCCGTCCGCGCAGTTTTGAAATAAGCCTCAAACTTCGCCACAACTTCCGGGTTGTTCTTCGCGACGTTGTCCTTCTCGCCCAGGTCGGTCTTGAGGTGGTAAAGCTCCAGCGGCTCGTCCGCTTGCGGTCGTACGGCTTTCCAATCGCCCATGCGGGCGGCTTGCTGGAAGCCGCGCTCGTGAAATTCCCAGTAAAGAAACTCGTGCCGGTTTGTCTGCGTCTGGCCGGTGAGTAGTGGATAGATCGAAATGCCGTCAATACCCTTCGGCGCTTTGGTCATGGCAATGTCCGCCGCGGTGGGCAGGAAATCCCAGTTCGCCCAGGCAAAATCGCTTACCTGCCCGGGCCGAATTTGCGCCGGCCAGCTCACGATCATCGGCACGCGGAGGCCGCCTTCATAAAGATCACGCTTGATGCCGCGCAACGGGCCGGCGCTTTGATGGAACTTTGCATCCACGCCTTCCGAGTGCGGACCGTTGTCGCTGGTGAAAAAGATGATGGTGTTGGTGTCAATCTTGAGTTCCTTGAGCTTCGTCCACAGGCGACCAATATCGGCGTCGAGGCGCGTGATCATGGCCGCTTTGTTTTTTTCCGGTGCCGACCAAGGTTCGTCGGCGTACGGGGCCGCGTTGGGCACTTGCATGCTGTTGCCGCTACGGCGGCCTTCCTCGTTGTTCGCATGCGGAATCGTGTAAGCGAGGTAAAGGAAGAAAGGACGGTAACGGTTGAATTGATCGGGCTTGTTGCTTTTGACAAAGTTGAGGGCCGCCTTGGTGAACAAATCGTGGGTGTAATCGCCTTGCTTCCCGGCCAGATTGCCAGGCAACGTGATCCACCCGTGGAAACCGGTGGCAGGATCATGCCGCCAAAGGTGATCAGTGTAGTAATCGTGCGCGTGGGTCTGATTGAGATAACCCACCACTTCGTCAAAACCCTGCAACTCCGGCATTCCGGTCGTCCCCTCGTCGCCGAGGGCCCATTTGCCGATCATCGCGGTGCGATAGCCCGCGTCGTGCAAAACTTCCGCCACGGTCATGTGCTCGGGTTGAAGCGGCAGCTTTTCGGAATTTCCCCGCAAGAAACTATGGCCTGTATGCTGGCCCAGCATCAAGGCTGCGCGGGATGGAGCGCAGACCGTGCTGCCCGCATAGCAACTCGTGAAGCGGATACCGTCGGCGGCGAGTTGATCCAGATTCGGCGTCTTGATGCGGGTCTGGCCGTAGCACCCGAGGTCGCCGTAGCCGAGATCGTCGGCAAGAATGTAAATGATGCTGGGCCGGCGCGGCATCGGCGCAGGGGAATTGGGGGTCTCCGCGACCGCGTTTACCAGCGTGATAAACGTTGCCGCAGTGGCAGCCAGCAAGGCGAAGCGGCGGACAAATTTATTTTGCAATCGAGCCATCATGTCAATTGAGGATGTTGGGAGACTTCCGACATCGCGTCCAACGAATTTATCTGACCGACGAATTGGCTTTTCATTCAATCATCTTCCTCGCAAGCTCGTTGTGCATGTCCGAGAGCGAAGCACCAGTTCCGAGTCCATCCGCAATTTCCGCCGCGAAGCCGGCCGACGGCGATCGTCGCCGCCATCGCGGCCGACGTGGTGGTCGTGGACGGCGGAAGCCCGAAGCGGGCACGGGCGCCCGACAAACGCCGCCGCCCGCCGAGTCGTTACCGCCGGCACCAGCCGAAACCGCCGCACCCGAACCACCCGCGCGCCCGGCCAGTTCTGCACCTGCACCCGCACCCGCATCTTCCCA
This sequence comes from Verrucomicrobiota bacterium, assembly GCA_031406395.1. Classification (GTDB taxonomy): domain Bacteria; phylum Verrucomicrobiota; class Verrucomicrobiia; order Limisphaerales; family JADLHS01; genus JADLHS01. The sequence continues at coordinate 2,253 of JANOHH010000572.1, forward strand.
TGCCCCGGAGCCAAAGCCTTTGCTCCAACGGATCCAACGCCTGACCGAACGCGTCGCCGTTCACAGCGCCGCCATTGCCGAACCCGCCCATCATGGTTCGGCCATCGGCCAGGCAATTGACGAAGTGATGGAAATCGTTGAGGCCCTCAAACGGGCGGTGGATCAGATGGAAGATGTATTGGAACTGGTGGAACTCGCCGAGCGTCAGAAGCTGGGCGACGAACGAGAGATTGAATCCCTCCGCCGCGCCTTGCGAAATGTTCACCAACGCCCGGACTCCCGTCGCAGTGGCGACGAACCGCGTCGCAGCGGGAGCGAGGGTCGGCGGAGTGAGAGCGACCCGCGCCGGAGTGGCAATCCCCCGCGACGAGACGAAGCCGAACCGCGCCCGAGCGAAGCTGAATCTTCGCCGCCAGAAGATTGAGCCTTTTCCATTTGGCAGGCAGCTTCCGAACAGGTAATTTCTGAAAACCACCAGCCGCCGGACGACGGCAGGACTTGGTTGCCGATTCAACGAATCGACCCGCCGGACGCCGGCATGTCGGGCTGGCGTTGCTCATGAATCCGGCGCGCTTCGGCCCGAACCCACACCACCGCCAGCGCGACGAACAAAACTACCGCAGCCGCCAGCAACCATGGCCAAGTGCAGCGGGTATTCTTTTCGGCGGACGGAGCTTCGTTTTCCATGCGGTGGATTATTTCCCCGGCGCCCCGGTAGCACAATGCCTATTTGGCCGCCACGAGGACTAATCGCTCAGACACTGGGGTAAGGAGCGATCAAAGGACAACTTTCGCCCGCTTGAACGCGGCGCTGCGCGTGACGTAAGTGAGATCGATTTCACGCAACAGTCCGGGCCGGTCAGCGGCCACATCCTCTTCCGTGGGAACGCGACCCAGCTTGCGAGCCAGGGCTTGCAGATACAACTCGATCTCGCGCTTGGAGACCTCGCCGCGCGATCGAATGACCGACGCGCGCGGCACGGTAAAATCGCCAAACATGTCCGCATGCTCGTTCATCGCCGCCAGCTTGTCCTGCGTGATGCGGACATAGTTCGCATCCAGTTCCGTCAGCACAAACTTCCGCCCGAGTTTCGTGGCGGCGATGGCCGTGGTACCGGCACCGCAAAATGGATCGAACACCACATCGCCCGGCCGGGTGGTGAGTTTGATGATCCGTTCCATCAGTTTTTCCGGCAACTGACACGGATGCGCGTCGCGGTCGCGCTTGTGCTTGATGCGGTGAATGTCCGACCAGATGTCGGATAACTCCACCTTAGCGTCATCGCCCACCGCCTTGCGCTGCTTCACACACTTGGCGCGCAGGCAATACTTCAACGAATCGGGCGGCAAAACCAGATTGCCGCCCGGCTTCGCACCGAGGGGTGAGTAGTTGACCACCGGTTTGCCGCCGGGTTTCGTGTAGTAGAGCAGCGCGTAATGCGCGGGCATCAGCTTGCCGCGCGGATCGGACAGCGCGTCCCAAACGATCCAATGGCGGAAGTCCAGCCGCCGGTTTAGAAACGCCGCGTGGTGAACGGCCCACTTCGGAAGATTCAGCACCAAAAGGCTGCCGCCGGGCTTGAGCGTTTTTGCCATGCCGTCAAGCCAGGCGCAGCACCAATCCAGGTAATGCTGTTCGGCCATCGCGTCATCCCAGTTGCTGTAGCCTTTTTGTAAATTGTAGGGCGGATCGGCAAACGCGAGATCAAACACACCGTCGGGATGCAACTCCTGAACGCGGCGCAGGAACGCAACACAGTCGCCGAGATAAACATGGTTGAGTTCCAAGGCGGCAAGCTTGAAGTCGTCAGGCGGGCGCGACCCTCCGGGAGTAGTGTCTCCAACACGGACGGCGGCGGACGGAGGGCCGCCCTGCCCGACCGGAACGCCGGCAGCTGATTTCGGGTTATCGGGCAAAACCAGATGCAGACTGTTCGTCAGCGTCGCTCCGGTGAGCCTGGCAATCCGGGACAATACGTCGTCCGGGATCACGCCATCGTCCAATTTGCGGCGCGGCAGATCCCGCCACACGTCGGCGGGCGCCGCCCCACGTGGATTCATCAAGTGTTTCTTGCCGCCCCAATCCTTGACGTTTAACCCACACGCCGCGCAGTTCACATGCGGCACGCGGACTTCCGCCGGGTTCAACCGGAACTTCGTCGGAGTTTTGCGGGCCACGTTGCGCTTCATGAACAGCAACAAGCCCTGATGATTCGGTTGCAGGAAGCGGTCCCGCGATTGATCGGCCAGATCGAGGGCGATCCAATACTTGAAAACCATCATCCCGGCCAGGCCGGGCGCCGTCATCAGATGTTCGCCCCAAAATGCCAGCTCACGTGGCGGCCCGTAAATCCAGAGCCGCCCACCCGTCCCGAGCAACCGCACCGCCTCAAATAAGAGGTCAACCCCGGACTTGGTTAACGGTGCGCCTCCCGTACTGAGCACGACCGCATCCTTGCTGTCAGCGGCGAGGTGCGCGCTCGCTGCGGTGGAATGAAAATCAATTCGCGGAAACATTTGGTTCATCCGACGGCGGCTGGTTGGGGCGGCCGGCCTCCGCCTCCGGT
>JANOHH010000193.1:0-6964 GCA_031406395.1 Verrucomicrobiota bacterium
AGCAATTCCGAGTTGGCGACCTGGGCACCGTTCCACTTGAGCAACGCCGTCGCGGCAAGCAACGGCACCAGCAGACCGGTCAGCACGGCGAGGCCACCGGCAAGCGGAATGGTTGTCGCGTGGATCTTGCGATGGCCCGGATCATCCACCAGCCCGACGCGCGCACACCAACGGCGCCAGATCGGCAGCGTGACGAGCGCCGTAATGAACGCGCTGGCGAAGGCGGCGAGGTAAAGGGAAATGGGAAAAGTCACGTTGGGGCGAGGCCGCGGGTGGCGGCGAGGTTCAAGTAGAGGCAGTGGAGATTGGCGATCATCCGTTCAACGGCAAAGTTGGCGCGGACGAATTCACGTCCGCGGGCGGCCAATTCGGTGCGCAGCTTGGCATCGCCAGCGAGCAGCAAGAGCCGCTCGGTCAGGCCGTGCAAGTGACCAGGGCGCACGAGGAAACCGGTCTCGCCGTCGCGGCAGACTTCGCGGGCGCCGTCGCAGTCGAAGGCCACCACGGGGCGGCCGGCGGCCAGGGCCTGCGGCAAGGCGCGGGGCAACCCTTCGCGTTCCGAGAGATGCACCAGAACATCCATGATGCCAAGCAGCGCGGGAATTTCCTCGGGCGGCACGAGGCCGGTGAAAATGAAATGGTTTTGCAGGCCGGACGCGCGGGCCATTTGCTCGAAGCGCCCGCGCCAGATGCCATCGCCCACCAGCAGGAATTTGATCCGCGGACAGCCAGCCACGAGGGCGGGCGCGATGGCGAACAAGGTGTCGTGCCCTTTGAGCGCAAAGAGGCGCGCGATTTTGCCGATGACGATGTCGTCGGGCAAAAGGCCAAAGCGGGCGCGCAGGGTGAGATTGTTTTGGGCGGAGAGAAAGGGTTCGAGCGGGAAGCCGCTGAAGATGCGAGTGAACTGTTCGGGGCGACCGATGCCGGCGGCCAGGTATTGCTGCGACATGGCATCGGCGACCGAAACGAAATGGGTGGTGACCCGGGCAACGCGTCTTTCGGCGGCGCGAAAGATCGTATTGGCGAAGCGGCCTTGAAACGCGCCAAAGGACGGGCCGTGAATGGTGTGGAGAATCATCGGCACGCCGGCGCGCGCCGCAGCGAGACGACCGAGGACGCCGGCTTTACCGCTGTGGGTGTGAACGAGGTCGGGGCGACGCGCCCGGAACAGACCCGTGAGTTGGCGCAATGCGAGGAAATCTTGCCAAGGCTGAACGGGACGTACGAGTCGGGGAACGAGTGTCAGGGCATCCGGAATTTTGGCAAACGCCGAAGCAAGCGAACCTTCCGGCCCCGTGGTCGGACCCGAGAGGAGGTCAACTTCCAATCCTGGAACCCGGCGCAGGCCCAGGACGGAGGCTATGGTATTCTCCTGCGCGCCGCCGACAATCAGCCGGGTGATGACGTGCGTGATGCGCATGGGCGCTCACTGGGGTTTGACGCCGGTGAGTTCCTGCAGCCGGCCGATGATAAAAGGGCTCTCAGGATTATTGGGGGGCGAGTTGGTGAGATAGGCCTCGTAATGGCGGATGGCGGTGTTGGTGTCCTGGCGGCGATAAGCGATTTCACCGAGACCGTAATAGACCTGATGCGCTTTGGGATACTGCCGTTGGAGCGCCTCATAATCCTTGAGGGCAGGCTCCAATTGATCGCCGCGCAACTGGGCGACGGCCCGGTAGAACAGGGCGGTGGGGTTGTTCGTCTCCAGGGTCAAGACCCGGTTAAACGAAGCAACGGCCTCCGCGTAAGCGCTGAGCTGGACCTGAAAGCAGCCTTGATTGAGCCAGGTGTTGGCATCGTCGGGTACGAGCCGGAGGAGACGCTGGGCAAGCGCAAGGGCATTGGTGTACTGGCCGTTGTCCGAGTAGGTGCGGCACGCGGCGGCCAGCAACTGAATGTTTTCCGGTTCTTTGCTGAGGGAACTTTCGATGAGCTTGGTGGCCGCAGCGGGTTCGTTCCGGGCAAAATAGGCCGCGGCTTCCAGCGTGAACAGGTCGGTGAAGTTCGTGGTGGCGCTCGTGGATTGACCAAGGATGGTGCGGATTTCGCGAGTGAGTTCCAGTGTCTGGTCGGGAAATTTCTGGTTCAGGTTCAACTGCGCCAGCCAGAGCCGGCTGCCCAAGTCGTTCGTGGAAACGGCCCGGACCCGGGCAAAAGCCTGTGCCGCCTGGCGGGTCAGCCCGCCGCGCGCGAAGACGTAGCCTTGGGCGTAGGTCAGGCTCGGTTCATCGTAAGGGCCGCTCTGTGACAACACGTCTTCCCACGAACGGGATTTCCCAAACCGATCTTCGATGGATTGATTGGACTCGACCTTGGCCGGTTGGCCAGCGCGGTAATTCCGGTTGAAATCCAGATTGACCCCGGCAACGACGTTGTCGGGGTTGAGGAGTTGTGCCAGCTCAAAATGGCGGGCTGCTTTTTCGTAATCACCGACCTTTTGCAATTCAACCCCCCAGGCGACCAAGGCGCGGGAATAGTAGGAACCCAAGACCAAGCACACGGGATTCCGGATGGGTTTCAGATGGATGGCCTTGAAAAGCTTTTCCGCGCCCGTCAGGCGAATACTCGGGTCCGGTGGAGTGGTGAAGGGCAGGATGGTTTTGAGAGTTCCGTCCGCCGCCCGAGCCCAGAATTGTTCGTTGCGGGAAATGACTCCCGCCGTGGGCGGTGGAGGAATGAGCTGCGAGGTTGAAAGGGGGGTAAGGCGATGAACCAGACCAAACGGTTCATCAGCAAAATACTCGAAGTAGTAACCGAAACTGCCATGCAGGTAACAAAGCTCATGGCTCTTGGCGAGCTGTTGCATCAGCTCGACGAGTTCCGAATCGGTGACGGGCTGGGTCTGTTTCGATTTAGCAGGTGACGCCCACGTGGGATGACGACGTTTCAGGTATTCGTGGTACTTGGGCGCGGGCAGCCATTGAGTGCACAGGAAGCTAAAATCGCCGCTGCGGCCGGTGCGCACCAGATGGTCCTGCAGCAGCCACAGCCGGCGAGGGTCGTCGCTGATGATGATGCCGCCTTTTTGCGGGAGGCCATCTGCCAGTTCCGCGGCGAACTGGGTTGTCGCCGGGCCGTTGGTGAGGCGGATTTGGGCAAAGTTTCGGTAGCCCAAGGCCGCAGGCACCATCAGAAACATGACGATGACAAACCCCGTGGCGGCATGTTGAAGGGCGACCGCCACCGGCGGCGCCGGACGCAGACGTGTCCCAAGGGCGCGGAACACCAGCAGCAAGTAACCGCTGTAATAGCCCACGCATAGCGCGCCCAGATAGTAAAGCGGGAGAAACGCGAGACCGAAACCCACCTTGCGCGGACTAAACTCGGGGTCCAGGGACACCCACAGACAAGCGAGCAAGATCACCACGTGGACAATATGAAAAACCACCGTGGTAAGGATCACGCCGATCCGGCTGGGATCGCCGAACTGCGAAGCCCAGCGAATCGAAAGCAGGAACAGAGGCAGGAGCGAGGTGAGGGACAATAGAAGCAAGGACTGCTTGGGAAAGATAAAGAGCAGATACTTCTGGAACTGGAGATTGCCCTTGAGTAGTTGCCAGAAAGTCAGATCGTGGGTCTGGCTCAGACTACCAAGCGTGGGCAACAGGAGGTAGAGGAGCAATCCCGCCATACCGCACAGGGCCATCCGCCCCAGAAAGCGCAGATTGAAGAATCCGAGATTGCGCGTCCAGACGAGCGCGCCGATGAACAGCGGGAAAAAAGCGATCATCGCGTAGTTGTTGGTGATGCCGGCACCGAAAACGAACGCCGCCCGGAACAACCGGCCTTCTCGAAGATCAATCCGATATTCCAGCAGGCTGCGCACGACGTAGGCAAACAGGAGCAGATCGAACATCTCGACCGTACCGTTCGTGCCGTGTTCCCAAAAACTGAGTTGCAGTCCGCACACCAGCACGGCAAAGATCGGCGGCAGCCACGCCGAGGGAATGGTCAGGAGAGAATGCTTGGTGCTGGCGTGCTCGCGCTGGTCGCGAGTGCGATCGTGAGGCAGCAGGGCCACCGAGCGCGCCAACTGCCCGAGGGCCAGAGCGCCGCACAACGCCGAGAAAAAATTGGTGGCCAGCGGGATCAGGCGTTCCGGCAGCCAGCGCAACGGGAACGTGACCGAATAATAGGCGGGCGCCATGAGTTCCGGCTGCCAGTACCATCCCGCCGTGCGCGCACCCGCCGGGGCCGAGCCCATGAGTCCCAACCAATCTGGCAGGAAACTCAGCGAGTGATTCAGCGTGTAGGAATACCAGCCCAGCGCGGTCAACCCCAGGAGCCAGGGCAACCAGGACAGGGTGAAATGACGTCTTTTTTCCGACTCTCGACCTTTAGTCATGCGACGGCTCAGTTGAATTGATGCATCTCCGGTTGGCAAGTCAAGTTTACCGCGCTTTACCGCGCCGCCGCCCGGATATCGGCGACGCACTCCACATGCTGCGTTTGTGGGAACATGTCGAGCGGCGTGACCCGGGCCACACTAAAGACACCGTCACGGGTGAGAATGTTCAAGTCGCGCGCCATCGTGGCCGGGTGACAGGAGACATAAATGATCTGCGCCGGGCGTTGTTCACGCAGCAACGCCAGGGTCTCCGGGAGGCACCCTTTGCGCGGCGGGTCCAGAATGACGGCCGACAGCAATGGTGAAAATCGTTGCAGCAAAACCGGCAGCGCCGCCTCGACGGTAGCGGCGATAAACTCACCGTTGGTCCGGCCGCGCGTGACAGCATTGCGGCGGGCAGCGGCGATGGCTCGCTGGTCGAACTCCACGCCCACAAACGACTCCACGGCGTCGGCCAGTTCAATCCCGAAAAAACCCACGCCGCAATAGAGGTCAATCAAATGCCGCGCTCCGCCGTTGCGCACCGTCTCGCGCACCACCTCCACCAGTTTGGGCAGCAGGTGGAAATTATTCTGAAAGAAGGAATCGGGCGGCACCTCCCAATTCTCAGGGGGGATTCGCAGCACGATTTTGATCCCGCCCTTGGGGGGGGGATTCGCGCGGACGTGCCGAATCTGCTGGTTGAGCGCGGGTTCGGCGATCTGACACTCAAAGACATCTTCCACGAGTCCGCAATCCGCCCGGACGAAACCAATGTTCAGTCGTTGCTCCGGCTTGTTCCACTGGCTGCGGATCATGATCCGATTGCGATAGCCGTAGGGCTGCGGACAGGGGACGACCGGGGCGACCAGCTCTGGCGGCAGCCCACCGATGCGCTGAAACAAATCCGCAACCTGCTTGCGCTTGAGCCGGAGCTGGGCCGGGTAGGCGACGTGTTGATACTGGCAACCCCCACACGCGCCAAAATGGGCACACGCCGGCGGCACACGTTCGGAGGAAGGCATGATCAGCCGATGTAGCCGGGCGCGGGCGAAATTCTTGCGCACTTCTGTGATCTCCACTTCGGCAGTTTCTCCGACCATCACGAACGGGACAAACACGACGAAGGCGTCGACACGCGCCACGCCTTCACCACCGAAGGCGATATCTTCCACGGTCACGGTATGGCGTTGTCCGGTCGCAAGCGCGGCGGACTGTGGCTCAGTCATCACCCCGCAAAGTTAGCGACGAACCGCACGAGGGGAAACGAGAAAGATCGGAGCGGAAACATTCTCCCACCGGCAGCGGCCTCCCGGCGGCCGTCTCACATGCGCAAGAAGGTGGATTTGTAATGCCAATAAATCATTCCAGCAACGGCGACCGTGCCGAGCAATCCGGCGAGGAGCGTGCAAAAAAACATTTGCCGCCGGCGGCTGCGATCGTTGCGATCAGGTTTGAAGCGCATGGGTCAAGCAAAAGGCGTCGTGCGATTATCGGCCGCGCAGCCGCCGGCCCGCCAACAGCAACGCACCGGTCGCCCACAGCGCCAGGGCGGAAGGTTCCGGCACGACCGGGTTGGGGGACTGCACGCATAGGTCGTCGAAGAAACCATAGCTGGAAAAATTATTATTGCCGGAGGCAGTCACCCCCAGACTGACTGTGTATAGGCCGTCCGCGGGTGCTTCCCACTGCCAATGCGTCCAAGGGGTGGCGCTCAGGTAGGGCGCAGAATTGCTGGCGACCCCATTCAGAAGACCGGAACATTCGCGCCACGGATTGGCCACTTCATGGCCGGTGAGGTCGAAAATCTTGACCCAGGCGCAATCTTGTGGTTCGTAGTCCCCATTAAGGAATGACGCCCAACCAGACACAGTGTCATGCTCCTCTAAAACGAGCTGCTGACTCAAAGTGATGCTAAAAGTGCGGTGGCTGGGAAAGCTCTCGCGGTCCAGTGTCCGCAGCGCGGCAAAGAAATTGCCACCCCTCGCGGGACGGGCGAATGTCGGGAGCACCAGTTGGGTTGAAGCGGAAACCACCTGAGCGGTGCCGACAGGAATTTTGCCCAACCGATAAGTGGAAGCGACGCGGGACAGTTCCAGGTTCCAACCGGAGAAGTTGCCCATTTCAAAGCCACCATTGGCGAGTTCAGCCCGCGCTGAGACCGAAAAAACTGAACCGGCGAGCAATGAACACAGACAGATGGGCCATTGCTTTTTGAATTGGTAGTTCATTTATGACCCCAAAATTCCACGCACCGCCCTTACTTCCAATTCAGGAGCAACCCGAAAACGGGCCCAAGGGATTTCCCGGGAGAAATCGTTAGCTAACGAAGAAAGTCAAAGCCTGCAGACACGCTGTTTTGCTTAAAACTCTGCCGCAGCCTTGTAGCTGTTCGTTTCCTCGGGATTCAGAACCAAACTGGAAGCGTACAGAATTATTCAGCCGATCGCCTGACATAAGTAAAGACCCAGCGGGGGACGGTCCTGAATTGCGCACTTTTCCGTATCCACACCACAAATCGTCTTGTCTCCAATCGAATCGTTGGCGTCTGTTTTGAGCAATCGGCTGTGCTTGAAGGGGGTGTTTTGAAGTGGTGCCAGAGGCAGGAATTGAACCTGCGACCAAAGGCTTATG
>JANOHH010000627.1:0-1473 GCA_031406395.1 Verrucomicrobiota bacterium
TACCAAGTTGCAACGCTCCAACGGCGCTGGCGGGGTCCAAATCATCATGGATCAGAACGGAAACCAGTGGCAGCGAGACGCTATTGTGACTCCTTCCACTTCCTCGTATTCGTGGGTCGGCCAGACACCGGCGACCTACGCCTTCACCATTACCAACTTTCCGGACGCCGCCAAGTATCCCGGATTCGAGGCGCACCTGTATCTCGCGAATAGCGATTCCGGTCCGGGAACTTGGAACCAGACCTACGGCGGCTGCGACTGGAATGCCGCGGACATCGCAATCATGAGCCTGCAGAACAATACAAACGGCAGCGTCGACTTGTCTTTTAGCTGGAAAACCAACCTGCCAGGAGCTAACCCGCTTACTAATGCCATATACCATCCGGCATCGATCACCAACCTTCCGTCTGCAATGGGTACTTGGTATCTGACATTCAATACCGATACCAGCGCGACACTGAGTGGCCCGGGAGGAGTATCCACCAATTTCACCTTGCCGGCTGACGTGCCGGCCAACAACTTCAACCCCTCAGCTCTGTTTCTGCAGTTTGGCACCTTCAAGAATGACAGCAAGAATAGCGGGGTCAATGACCAGCAGAATGGTACGTTCAGCCGAGTCTGGATGACGAATAGCGCGGGTGGCGTTTTCGACGACCGCTTCACTGGACCGGGGCTGACAGCCAATTATGCCTGGCGCACGACCAGTTCAACGGCCGTCCAGTGGGTGCCTGAAGGCACGGCCTTGTGGCTGACTTGGACCACGCCGGACGAGGGATACAGCGTAACCGTCGCAGGAAACGTGTCGGGGACCTACAACGATGCAGGTGTTACTTACACTTATTTGCAGGGCGTCAACCGGTTCGGAGCGGTTCCCGCTGCCAGCATCCCGGCCGGTGATTCAGCGTTTTTCCGTCTAGTCAAGCCTGGACAATGATCGTCGAGCGCCGACGGTAAGCTTCGTAGGGCGCCGGGCTTTCCCGGCGCCCAATTGTTTTCAAGCATTTCGCCATGTTTCGATTCCAACCAGACCGCGGAGCCCGCCTTTGGGCGGCTTGCTTCGCAGGAGCACTCTTGGCAGGCGCGAACCACTCCCCGGCGCAATCGTCACTCACGGTCTACGCCGACAATCTCGTGAACGGCTTCCAGGACTGGGGCTGGGCGCCGCACGACTATGCGAACCCCTCGCCTGTCCACTCCGGAAACAATTCGGTCAGCGTCACGATCTCTGACACAACGTACCAGGGGCTTCAGATGGTGCGTTCTGCCTTCGACAGCACCCCGTACAGCAGCGTGAGTTTTTGGCTACATGGCGGCGCAAGCGGCGGCCAGCAGCTTCAGATTTCCGGTCTGGCACAAGTCGGTGGCAGCCAGAATACCTGGCAAACCTCGTCGCAGGCGTCGCGGGCCATAGCACCGTCGAACGTGCCATTGAAGCCTTGCCGTCCAATCGAATTCTAGGTGTTGTTCTCAATG
>JANOHH010000661.1:0-3001 GCA_031406395.1 Verrucomicrobiota bacterium
CGCTCGACAAGTGCATCGTCTCGGACGAGAAGCTGGGCGAGATGGGCAAGCCCTTCGTCTTCACCCACGAGGGTCAGGAGATCAAACTGTGCTGCAAATCCTGCCAGAAAGATTTCAAAAAAGCCCCGCCCAAGTATATCAAGAAGCTTGCGAGCGCGGGGAAAGCTGAGAAAGCGGACAAGAAGTGATGCGGGAATGCCAGTCGCCGGTTAGACCCGCTGGCACAACTCGTGTTACCGTAATTGCATGAAACGGGCAGCCGCCATCGTTCTGAGCCTGATGTTCCTCTGGCTTCAGGCGATGGCGTCTGCTCAAACGCTTTTCTCTTTCCTCCCGTCCAAGGCCGTCTGCGCGTGCGGCGATTGCAAACAGATGGATTGCTGTGTCACCCCCGCGGCCCCCAACCCGCAATCGTTGCCCGTGACCGTTGTTCCGGCGGGATCGCAAAACAACCTATCGATTCAGGCCTCAACGCTCTTGGCGTGGACCTTGCCCGCCACCGCCACCACCCAAGTTTCCGCTTTCACTTCCGCGCCGCTCCCGGCGCTCGGCGTGCCGCTCTTCACGCGGCATTGCGCCCGACTGATCTGATTCTTCCGACTTAGACACCCGAAGTGTGTACCCCGCCGTCGTGTGGCGGCTCCGTGTTTTGAGTTTTGGAAGGACTGTGCTTATGAAAAGAAATATCTTGTTGAGTTTGCTTTTGACGTTGGCGCGCGCCGGCTGGAGCGCCGAAGCCGCAGCGACCAACGCCGTGGTCGTCACGCCGGAATTCGCGAATCAGCTTGCCGAGGAAATGCGCGAACAGAATCCCGCATTGCAGGCGGCCCGGGCCCGGACCAATGCGGCCGCCGCAAACGTGGGCGCGGTGCGCACCTGGGAAGACCCCATGTTCATGCTGGGCGGCATGGTCGCCGATCAGGAGATGCGCGCCGACGATGGCGACATCCTCTACGGCGTGGAGCAGAAGTTGCCGCTCTTTGGCCGCCCGGGCCTCGCGCGCAAAGTCGCCCAGGCAGACGCCGACGTGGCGACGTCGAAGGAGAACGCCGAATTCCAGGTTCGCCGGGCCGAACTGGCGGTCGCGTTGTTTCGGACGGCGCTGGCCGACCGAACCATCCTGGTGGGTGAACAGGATTTACGCTGGCTGGACACTTTGGTAGCGGCGCTGGAAGCCAGGTATCGCTCCGGGGCGGCCTCCTTGGTCGAGTGGACCCAGGCACAGAACGAGCGTTCCAAACGCGCGGCGCAATTGCAGACCGACCGGGAGCAACTCACGCAGCTGCATGTGGTGCTCAACCGCCGGCTCGGTCGTAGTTTGCTGCAACGTTGGCCTACGCTGGAATTGCCCGGCGTCGCCGAAGTCGTCCGCTTCAGCCCGGCGCTGCTGAACTTCGCGACCAAATATGAACCGCGGCTGCACACGATGCGCGAAGAGGCGCGGGCCGCGCGGGCGATGGCCGATTTGACCCGCCGCGAGCGGCTCCCCGAGGTCAGCGCCGGCCTCCTGGCGCGCAACTACAGCGGCACCGGGGAATTCCGGCAGGGCGAGATTGTTCTGCGCGTGAGCCTGCCGTGGTTCAACCGGGGCAAATATGGCAGCGCCACCCGGCGCGACGAGGCGCGGGCCAAAGCCGCCGAACTGGACGCCGTGGACTACGCGGCGGAATTGCGCGAGGAGATTCACGGGCTGACGGTAAAAATCGAGGCGGCGCGGCGCGAGGCGCTGGTGTATCGCGATGAGATTATTCCTCGCAGCGAAACCGCGATTGAAAGCGCGCGCGGGGCGTGGGAATCCGGCCGCGGCATGTTTCGCGATGTGCTCGAAGCACGGCGCATGCTCATTGAAGCGCGCTTGATGAACGCCCGCGCGGTGGCCGAACAATACGAAATGCTGTCCGACCTCGTCCTCTGCTGCGGTCTCGGCGACCTGGAAGCGTTGAAAATGCTGGAAGATAAATTGAAAGCGGAACCGGGAGAAATTAAGCCATGAAAACGATCACAAACAAACGCAGAGACGCAGAGAGCGCAGAGAAACGCGGCGGGGAAAGAAAACTGATCCCGCCCGGACAATCAACTTTGCGATTCTCCGCGTCCTCTGCGCCTCCGCGTTTAGCCGGTTCGCACCTCCTGGTGGTGGCGCTGGCCATCGCCACTTTCTGTCTCCTCCCCGGCTGCGGGAAGTCCGACGCTGCCAAAACGAGCGGAGCGAGGGAACGCAAAGTTCTCTATTACCAGAGCGCGATGCATCCGTGGATCAAGTCGGAGAAACCGGGACGCTGCACGATCTGCGGCATGGAACTCACGCCGGTTTATGAAGGGGAGGCAGGGCTCGACACGACCGGCGATGTGTTGCCGCTTTCGCAAACAACCATCCAGGTGCTCAATGTGCAAACGGCGGAAGCCCAGCTCCGTCCACTCACGAAGACCCTCCTCGTTTCGGGCACCATTGATGACGACGACTCCCGGCATCGCGTCCTGTCCGCGTATCTCCCCGGGCGCATCGAGACGCTTCAAGTCAGTTTCGTCGGCGCCGAGGTGAAGCAAGGCGAGTCGCTGGCCGAGTTTTACAGCCCCGCGTTGTTGCAGGCAGAGCGCGAGTACCGCGTGCTGTCCGGCCAGAACAATGGCGATCTGCGCGCCGCCGCCGCATCGCGTTTGCGCCAGATGGGCCTCACGTCGGAACAAATCGCCGCGCTCACCACTAAGGACTCCGAGTCCCTGACCTCCCAAATCCTTGCGCCCATCAGCGGCACGGTGACCGAGAAGAAAATATATGCCGGTCAATACGTCCAGGAAGGCGAGAAGCTGTTCGAGATCGCGGATTTCTCGACGATGTGGTTTCAATTCCGCGCCTACGAACAGGATCTGCCATTCATCCAGATCGGCCTCCCCGTGGACGTCACCACGCCTTCGCTGCCCGGCAAAGTTTTCAACGGAAAGATCACCTTTATTGACCCGAACTTCGACGGGGCCACACGCTCGACGAAGGTGCGCGTCG
>JANOHH010000199.1:0-1794 GCA_031406395.1 Verrucomicrobiota bacterium
GAGGCAAGACGATAGCCGACGGTTTCTGATTCGGTCACATGGGGCTGAGGAGCGGTTTTTTGCGAAGCTTGACGAGGCGACGTATGAGCGTATTACTGACTTATGAAAATTCACCTCCCCACGATATGGCAGAGGTTTGAGATCCGGAAAGTGAACCCTTCAAGTCGTATGAAAATATTCCTTGTGCTCGTGGCCGTGCTGATCATGCAAGAAAGCGCCCCAGCCGCCACGAATGACCTCCTTCCCGTCCGCACAAATTTCGTCTCCGGCGCCAGCCTATCTGGCAGCGAGTTAGAGTCGGTCATCAAACTGGCGAAGCTCTGTGGAATTGAGAACGTAACTGCGATCAGCACGGCTCGACATATGAGCGGCGTTAGTATTGCGGTAAGGGGCGATGAGAAAATCGATGAACGTAGGGTACTGTTCAAGACGCTGCTGGTTCGCCGTGTTGGCTGGCCGGGAGGCAAGCCGCCAACCACGGCGACCAGATCGATCGGTGAGTTTTGGGTGGAGGCATCAACTCGACCTCGAGCAGATGAGCGCACGATTGCTCGGGTCGGCGACCGTACGTTCTGGGTCGGACTGCTCAATGGAATCAAACCCGAAGGAGCGGATCGGGTTATTGGCGCCTTTGTGAATGGAAGAGTCCGTTACGAATCAGACTTCTTGAAAGAGCAAACTTCAAGCATCGACTTTGCACAGCCAACCTGGTTAGGCATTTCGGGCGGAAGAAACTGGATCAGCTTCGCTTCACCCGGCCCGTCTCGGCACATCGTATTCCAATTAAAGGAGAACGAAGTGACGGTTGTCGATGTGATCACATTCTACGAGTGAATATACCGGCATGCGCTGCAGCACCGGGCGGAAGCGTCTCGGTTTCATTCCGGGTGTTGCTGGCGCGGGGTCGCTCAGTTCTTCCGCGCCGGCGGCGACGCGGGGTCATCGCAGCGCTATGACCCTACCAACCTCGGAGGGTCAGCTTCAGTCAGCTTCGTGGTCATTCTTCGGAGCGAGGCAGTGCGCTTGGGCCGCTTCGGTTTGCAACAACGCCGTCACTGCCGCAATATCCGTCGCGAGCGGGCGATCGCCGGTCAGCGTCGGCGAACAACCGCGCACGAGTTCGTAAAGTTTGCGGTAGTCTGCCCCCAGAACCTTGTCGCAGCCCCGCGCATCCGCGGCCTGCGCCAGCGCCAGCGCTTCGATGGCGACGAGCTTCCACAACAGCGGCAGGGCGGTGCGCGTCATCTTGGCCGCGATGCAACCCATGCTGACCACGTCCTGGTTGTTGGCGTTGGTCGAAATAGTCTGGATGGACGCGGGCGTGCCGAGCAGGCGCGCTTCCGCCGCCAGCGAAGTGGCCAGCAATTGAGCGCCGCCAAAGCCAGTGTTCAAGCCCGGCGCCCCCGCTGCGAGCAACGGCGGCAGTCCCCGGCTGTAGCGCCAGTTGACCAACCGCTCGATCTGGCGATCCGCCAGCAGCGCCATTTTGATCAGGCCCATGCGCATGTAATCGCTGACCATCGCGATTTGCTGGCCGTAAAAATTGCCGCAGTGAATCACCATGCCGGTGTCGGCGAACACGAGTGGGTTGTCCGTGCTGGCATTGAGTTCGCGGGTGACGACCTGTTCGACATGCCATTGCGCCTCCTGGAACGCGCCCAGGATCTGCGGCGTGCAGCGGAGGGAATAGGGATCCTGAATCTCCGTGCCCGGATCCACGGGCTTGGCCAACGAGCCCCATTGATGGTCGTCAATCCGCTTCGCGAACTCGGGATGGGTGCGCAGGGAATTGCT
>JANOHH010000708.1:0-1565 GCA_031406395.1 Verrucomicrobiota bacterium
CTCGGCCCGCGTCGGGAGACCAATGCGCCCAATCGAATGGCTTTCCCCGCCCGTTGACCAAGCTTTCCATCCGGCTCAACTGGAGATGGACGACCCCACCCCGGGCAGCGTAAGGTTTGTCCAGTGCAACACCAATAAATCATGAAAACCACAAAACTTGTTTACCCCCTGGCACTGGTCGCCGCTTTCGCGCTGAACTTCACCGGCCGCGCCGCCGGAGATGCGGATAATCTACCGCCCATCTTCAACGGGAAAGACTTCACCGGCTGGAAGGTACCCCAGCCCAATCCGTTTTGGAAAATAGCCGACGGCGTCATCGTGGGCGAAAATGATGAAGCGAAAAAGGGCAGCATGCTCTGGACGGAGAAGTCGTATGGCGATTTCGTGATCGAGTGCGAGGCGCGCTGGAGCGGGGAGATTGACAGCGGCATCATGTTGCGGAAACCCGAACTTCAGTTGCAAATGGGCGTCTCTAGCAGCTTGAAGCGGGACCTCACCGGCTCGTTCTACATTGGCGGCACGGAAAAATATCCCGAGGCGGGCCAGGCGAAAAACCTGGAAAAATATTTCAAGCCCGGCGACTGGAATCATTATCGGCTCGAAGCCAAGGGCGACACGTTCACGGTCTGGCTCAATAGCGTGCCAGTGGTCAAATACACCAACGCGAAATACGCCGGCGCCGGGCCGATCGGCCTGCAGATTCATCCGGGCCTCGCCATGAAAGTCGAGTTCCGTAGTCTCCGCGCCAAAGCGCTGGATTGATTCATTCCCTCAGCCCGCGCCCTGCAAGCATGCCCGAGCTCTGGCAAATGGCCTTGTTGTTTGCCACCGGCTTGGTGGCCGGGTTCGTGGATGCTATTGCGGGCGGCGGCGGGCTGATCACCTTGCCCGTCATGTTGAGTCTGGGTGGCGATCCGCAATCCGCCCTCGGCACTAACAAACTTCAAGCCACGTTTGGCTCCGGCAGCGCCACCTGGCATTACGCCCGGGCCGGGGCGGTGGATTTGAGCGACTGCGGACGCGGTGCCGTGCTGACCTTCGTCGGCGCGCTGGTGGGCACGCTGGGCGTGCGGCAAATTGGTCCCCACACGCTCAAAGTCGTCATCCCGCTCCTGCTGATTGCGGTGGCCGCTTACATGTTGCGCCACCCGCAGTTGGGCCAGGCGAACCGCGGCGCGCGCATGTCGCGGGCCCGCTTCGATCTGACCTTTGGGTTGCTGCTGGGTTTTTACGACGGCTTTTTCGGCCCGGGCACGGGGACGTTTTGGGCGATGGCGTTTGTGCTGGCGCTGGGGTTCAACCTGACGCGCGCCACCGGTTACACCAAGGCGATGAATTTTTCCAGCAACCTATGTTCGTTCCTGTTGTTCGCGCTGGCGGGCAAGGTGAACTACGGCGCCGGCGTCATCATGGGCGTCGGCCAACTCATCGGCGCGCGCTTCGGCAGCCGCATGGTGATGACCCGGGGTACGAAATTCATCCGACCTGTGTTCATCACCGTCGTGCTGACAATCACCGGAAAGCTGCTCTACGATACCTGCTTCAGGTAGCCGCCCCGCTCCGGG
>JANOHH010000206.1:0-1606 GCA_031406395.1 Verrucomicrobiota bacterium
CGGGGATTTCCCTCCCACCCGATGCCCTGCCGACGATGAATTATCACGTGCCCGAGTCGGTTCAACAGACGGTTTTTTTCCGAATCATGGGCTGGTTTTACGAGCACTTCGAGGGCGCGGGCGCGGCTTTTCCCAGCAGCCATGTGGCGGTGGCGATCGGCACTGTCTATTTTTCCTTTCTCTATCTTCGCCGCATCCGTCACATCCATTTATTGGCCGCCATCCTTTTGTGCGTATCGACCGTCTACGGCCGTTATCACTACGTGGTGGATGTGGCGGCTGGCATCGTGACGGCGGCAGGGCTGATTCCCTTGGGCAATTGGCTCTACTTCAAATATGCCAACCGGGATCGAGTGCTGCCAGCGGACGCGGAAACCTATGAAGTGGCGAAGGATCGGGCTTTGCCCCCGGGCTGACGGTCGCGGTTGGGTTTCCTCTGACTGCCGCGAGTCGAGTCAGACTGCGCGCTCGTAAATCCGGTAGGTCTTGTAAACCCGGCCGCCGAACGGTTTGAGCAAACGCCGCATCATGACGTTGTCCTCCAGCACCCATGAGGCTTCCGCGGTTTTGAACCCCAGACGCAGGCTCGTCATCAGGCCCTCCGCCAGCATCACGGCCTCGACGCCGCGGTTGCGGTACGCCTCTTTGACGCCGAGCGTGACCACGCGGCAACTGGCGGGAACTTTGCGGCCCAACGCGTACGGCACCAGACCGAAAATCTTCGACGTATTCAGCCGCCCCCGCAATGGCTTGAGCGCCTCATTGTAATCCGGGATCGTGAGCAGGAAACCCACGGTTTCGCCAGCCGTCTCCGCAATCCAGACCAGCCCCTCCACCAACAGCGGTTTCAGGCGCGCCGCCAGGAAATCAATTTCCGCATCGGTCATCGGAATGAACCCCCAGTTGTCCTGCCAGGCGGCGTTATAGACTTCCTTGATTTTGACGAGGTCAGCGACCAGCGTTTTCCGGCGGACGGCCGTGAATCGGAACTGGGGACTTCGCTCCCGCGTCTTGGTCGCGATGCGCTCCAAGCGTTCGCGGGGAATGCCGGCGACATTGATGTGATATGCCAGCAAGTCCTTGGCTTTGACAAAACCCTCGGTGGTGATTAGATCCACGTAGTAACGCGGATTGTAGGTCATCATGAGCTGGGGCGGCGAATCGAAGCCGTCCACGAGCAACCCGCACTCATCGTTCGTCGTGGGATTCATCGGCCCCAGCAAACGGCGCACGCCCTTTTTCCGCGCCCAGGCTTGAACCGCAGCGAACAGCTGCCGGCTGGTTTGGGCATCGTTTTCGCACTCAAAAAAACCAAAGAACGCACTGTTCTCCTTGTGCGCTTCATTGTGATTGTGATCCAGAATCCCCGCGATGCGGCCCACATCCCACCCCTCCCGCCGGGCGATCCAGAGCTGCATCTCGGCGTGTTGAAAGAGCGGATTGGCCTCGGCCGGCCCGAGCACGACCTGGCGGATGACACCGTTCTTGTCGAGGAAGAACTGGGTCGGCAGGCCGAACGCCTTGTACGTGTGGAAAACGGCTGACGTCGCGTCGAAGCCCACGGTGTAGCCCAGCGAGTACCGGTTCACGTAGTCGCGCACGTCCT
>JANOHH010000742.1:0-7326 GCA_031406395.1 Verrucomicrobiota bacterium
GCGCCTGCACGAGCACATTGCCAATTGGGGCGACATCTGGCGAAGCCAGGATGACCGGCACCTGCAACGCGTTGACGACAAAATGATTCAAGAGACTGTTCTCGGCCCCGCCCAACAAATAAAGCCGGGTAAATTTGCTCCTGGTAATAACCTCAAGCTCTTGGAACGACTTTCGATATTCCAACGCAAGGCTTTCGAGCACACACCGAATGATTTGCCCCGGCTTGCGGGGAATTTCCTGACCGGTATCACGGCAATACGCCTGAATCTTCAAAGGCATTTCGCCCGGCTCCGCAAAGCGCGGGTCGGCTAGATTGATCAAACATTCGAACGCGGGTGAGGTCGTCGCGAGATGCAGGAGCACGTCGTCCGAAAGCTCGCGGTCCTGGGCGATCCAGAAACGTCGGCACTCCTCAAACAACCACAGACCGAACGTCCGTTTGTAAAAATTGGTCGCCCCACCCAGACAGCTTTCATTCGAGTATCCCAACTCCCGGGTCGTTTTAGTGAGGACAGGGGCGGGCACTTCCGTTCCGAGAATCGATTCATCGCCCACGCGCAGGTACGCCCAATCCTTGCCATGACCGAGCGGCAGCCCGGCGAGCGCAGCTGCCAGATCGTTGGAACACGAGGCGATCACCGTGGCATCCTCGAGTCGCGTCTGTTTCGCGAGATCGGGCCGCAGCCGGCCCAGCTTGGCCCCGGGGGAAACTATGTTGGGCAATAATTCCATCGGCAGCCCCAAACCGCTCACCAACCGGTTTGACCAGGTCCGCGTGACTGGATTGAAAAGCTGGGTCGCGCTGGCGGACGACAGCTCCGCGCAACGGTCGCCCCCGAGCAGGTGATTGAACCCATCCGCAAAGGGCAGCAAGCGGTTGCCCCGTTTGAGCCGACGAGAACTTTCCGCTCCCAGCTGAAAAAGCGTATTGGCGGCCCGACTCTGGACTCCAGTCTCGTCATAAATTGTGTCCGTTGACAGCTTGGCCGACACGGCCTTGGCCCCATCTACGTTTCGCGGGTCGGCATGATGAAACACCGGAGTCAACAATGAGTCGCTCGGATCGAACAGCATGTAGTCCGCGCCCCAAGAACTACAACTGATGCCAGCCACCCCAACCTCCTGCGCGCCAAGCTCGCTGAGCGCCAGCAGCGTTTCGCGATAGATTTCGGGGAGGTCCCATTGCAATGATTTTTTCTCTTTGATGACCGGGGTCTTAAACCGCCGCAACTCACTCACCGTGAGCGTTTGGTGGCTCAAAGTGCCTAACATGATGCGACTGGTTCGTACACCGAAATCACAAGCGACATATAACTTCTCCATAAGCGCTCTATCTCATGCAGATGTTGTGCCCAATGCGAATGATCACCCTCGCCATCCAAACCGGATATGACGGGTCTTCGGTAATAAGATGCAAGGTATTACCCTAGGCGGGGACGCACCTTGTACCGAATTCGGGCAGCCCACCACTCAATCTTGGAATCGCAACGGTCGCAACGGCACGCGCTGGACCGGTGGCCGCGTTAAAATATTACGGTTGGACAATTGCCTGCGCACGGCCATCCGTGCTAAGCTCAACCGCAGAAACACGAACTTAACACCAAACCCCGATTATGATGACCCGCCGCCAAGCACTCAAAACCACTGCGCTCGTCTCGGCCGCCTTTGCGACCGCGCCCGGCGCCATTGCCCAAACCACGCCCACGGCTGCACCCGCTGCGCCCACCGGCCCATACAAACTGCCGCCGCTGCCCTACGCTTTCGACGCGCTCGAACCACACATTGACGCGCGCACGATGGAAATTCACCACGACAAACCTCACGCCGCCTACGTGACGAATTTGAACAAGGCCGTCGCGGATTACCCGGAGGTGGGCAAAAAGTCAGGCGAGGAACTGGTCATGGATCTGAACGCCGTGCCAGAGAAGATTCGCACGGCCGTCCGCAATAACGGTGGCGGGCACTACAACCATTCGCTCTTCTGGCAGATGATGAAAAAAGACGGCGGCGGCGAACCGAAAGGTGAGTTGGCCAAGGCCATCGAGAAAAACTTCGGAGGGTTCAATGCCTTCAAGGAAGCCTTGGGCAAGGCGGGGCTCGGCCAATTCGGCAGCGGTTGGGCGTGGCTGGTTTTGTCGAACGGCAAGCTCGCCATCCAAGCCTCACCAAACCAGGACAATCCGCTGACGCAGGGCGCGCAAGTCCTCCTCGGCGTCGACGTCTGGGAGCACGCCTATTACTTAAAGTATCAGAACAAGCGCGCCGACTACATCGCCGCTTGGTGGAACGTCGTGAACTGGGACTTCGTGGCCGAGCGTTATGCGAAGTTTGCGAAGTAAAAGCGACGCTCGATATAACTCTCCGATGGGAGCGCCGGCTTCCGACCCGGCGCGTTTCGATTGTAGTAACATCGCGCCGAGTCGAAGATCGGCGTTCCACTGGCCTCGCTGATTCCAGAAATGGACATTCGATCCAGCGCGCGCCACAGCATGCCCCTCGTGATTCGAGTGCTTCAACCAATCCGAGGACTGCCCAAGGTGGTGGTGGCCATTCTCCTGATCTGCATCTCCGGCGCCGGCGCCGGACTCCCGGAAGATTACACGAAAGAAATCCGCCCGTTGATGGCGAAGAAGTGCTACGAGTGTCATAACGCGACCAAAACCAAGGGCGACCTAAACCTGGAGCGGTTCGAGAATCTCGATGCCATCAAAACCGAGCCGGAACTTTGGCAGGCAGTGCTGGAGAAGGTGCAGGCCTATGAGATGCCGCCCAAGAAGTCCGGGGAGCTGGACTTTGGTCAATTCCAGAAACTTACAGCTTTCCTCCGCGAACTACCCCAGCCGGAAAAGCCCGATTGCAACCAGATCGCGTCCGACCGCACGGCCAATTTCTACCGTGGCTACGTGATGAGCCGGCGGCTCAATCGCGCCGAATACATTGCTACCATCCGCGATCTTTTCGGGGTCGAACTCGATCTCCAACTGGAACAACTGTTGCCCGCCGATGGTGGCGGCGGTGAGGGCTTCGACACGACCGGCGACACGCTCTTCACGTCTTCCATTCACATCGAGAAATATCTCGCCGCCGCGGAGCAAATTACCCAAAAGATCCTGCCGGATCGTCCGCGCGGACAAAGCCGTGAACTGCACGCGGCCCGCCAGCGCATCCTGTTCCGCTCACCTAGCTGGTTCGAAAAACCGGAGCCGGTGGCGCGGGAGGTGATTTCGACGTTTGCGCGCCGTGCCTGGCGTCGGCCGGTGACCACCGAGGAAATGGATCACCTGATGAAATTGTATGCGCGCCGGAGCGAACGGGGCGACAGCTTCGCAGCTTCGGTGCGGCTGGCGCTGCAAGGCGCGCTGATCTCGCCGCACTTTCTTTTTCTCGCCGAGCCGGAGCCGGCTACCGGCGGGATTCAACGGCTCGCCGATGTTCCCCTCGCGAGCAAGCTGTCCTATTTCCTCTGGTCCTCCATGCCCGACGACGAACTGCTCGCGCTCGCCGAGGCGGGCCAACTCGCCAACACGAATGTTTATCGCGCGCAGATTCACCGCATGTTGCAGGACCCGAAGGCCGCCGCGTTTGGGGAACGTTTTGCCCTCCAGTGGCTGGATCTCGACCGGCTTGGCGGCGAGGTGAAGCCGGACGCCACCAGGTATCCGGAGTTTGACTCCGCGCTCGCCCGGGCAATGAAAGGCGAGGTCACCGCCTTCTTTAATCACCTGATTTGCGATGACCGGTCGTTGCTTGAACTCATCGACAGCGATTACACTTTCGCCAATCGGCGGCTCGCGGAGCTCTACGGTCTCCCCGACATCACCGGCAGCGAGTTGCAACTCGTGCAATTGACCGATGCCCGGCGCGGTGGCATTCTGGGCATGGCCGCGGTGCATGCGGCGACTTCGTTTCCGTTGCGCACTAGTCCGGTCCTGCGTGGACGCTGGGTGATCGAGGCGTTGCTGGGTGAAAAGATACCGCCGCCACCGCCCGGGGTGCCGGCGCTAAATGAGCAAGCCGCCGAGACTGCCGGCCTTTCCCTGCGCAAACAGCTCGAGCAGCATCGCCTCCAAGCCGAGTGCGCATCGTGCCACGACAAAATGGACCCGCTGGGCTTCGGCCTCGAGAACTTCGACGTGCTCGGCCGGTGGCGCGACCAGTTGCACGGCGCGCCGCTCGACGTCCAAGGAACGCTGCCCTCGGGCGAAGTGTACGAAGGCCCCGCCGGATTGAAACAAGTGCTGCTGGCACGCAAGGAAAAGATCCTCCGGCACCTGGCCCGGAAGATGACCGGCTTTGCGTTCGGGCGCGAATTGAACAAGTTTGACAACTGTGTTATTGATGATGCCCTGAAAGCCCTCGAGCATAACAATTGGCGCGCCACGGTTCTAATTGAGACGATCGACATGAGCTACCCATTTCAACACCGTTTTTATCCCAAGCTGAATCAACCGGAGTCCTGAGATGCAATCACCGCGAACGCCCGCCCAACAATTCGTTCCGCAAGCGCCTGCGATCCTCGAACGCAACTGGCGGATGCCCCGCCGTTCGTTTCTCAAAGGCGCCGGCGCGCTGCTCGGGCTGCCCTTGCTCGACGCGATGGGCAAGGTCGCCGCCCTCGCGGCCCCGGATGCGCTGGCTTCGACCAAGGCCGCCGTCAGCGTGCAAGCGCCGGTGCGCATGGCGTGCATTTATTTTCCGAACGGCGTCTGGGAGAAAAACTGGTTTCCGAAGCAAGCCGGGGCCGACTATGAATTGCCCTTCGCCCTCGAACCGCTGGCGAAGCATCGCGACAACCTGTTGGTTTTCTCCGGGCTCGACAAACAGCACAGCCATCAGGGCGACGGCCATTACGCGAAGACGGCAAACTTCCTCACCGGCCTGCCCGTTCGCCGGACCGCGGGGAAGGACATCAGCGTGGGCGGCGTTTCAATTGACCAGCTTTGCGCGGAGCAGATCGGCCATTTGACCCCGTTGCCCTCGCTCGAACTCGGCGTTGATCCGGTGGTCTCGGGCATTGACACCAATGTCGGCTACACGCGGCTCTACGGGTGTTACATCGCCTGGCGCTCACCCAGCATGCCGCTGGCGAAGGAGATCAACCCGCGGCTAGCCTACGAACGGCTCTTCAGTGTGATGAAGGCCAACCGCATTTCGAACTCGGATCGTCGCCTGCAGCAAGACCGGGACGCACTTCTCGATCTCGTCCTTGATGACGCCAAGAAACTGCGCAACCGCCTGGGCCGGGACGATCAATACAAACTCGACGAATACCTGGACGCGGTCCGCGACGTGGAAAAGCGGCTCGAGTTTTTCTCCAAGCCCGACCCGCGCGCGTGGAAGCCGGAAACGCATCCCGGCGACATCGCGGCCCCCAAGGGTGAACCTGGGGATCATCAGGAACACGTCCGGCTGATGCTCGATTTGATCGCGCTCGCGTTCTGGACCGATAGCACGCGCATCGGTACTTTCATGTTTGCCAACGACGTTTCCGGAAAAAATTTCGGCAAGCTGATTCCTGGCGCGGACGGCGGTCATCACGAATTCAGCCATCACCAGGACCAGGCCAAGAAATGCGAGCCCTACACAAAGATCAACCGCTGGCACAACGAACAACTCGCGTATCTCATGGACAAACTGGCGGCGATCAAGGAAGGCGAACGCACGTTGCTCGACAACAGCATGGTGCTGTTCGGTTCGAGCATGTCCGACGGTAATCGGCACGATCCCGCCAACCTGCCGGTCCTCCTGGCCGGTCGGGGCGGCGGCAAACTCAAGCCCGGTCGTCACATCGCCAGTCCGAAGGGCACACCGCTCTGCAATCTCTACGTCTCGATGCTCGACCACATGGGCACGCCGGTCGAAAAGTTCGGCGATAGCACCGGCGCGCTGGCGTTGGGGTAGGGTCGTCGCGCTGCGATGACCACCGGCCCGTGCAGGGCCGGAACTCTGTTTGAGGTGGTATTCCTATTCAGAACTTTGCACCGTTGCACGCGCGCTGGTCGGCGCAGCGCGCCGTCCCTACCAGGTATCGTTGCGAGAAGCTGCTAAAATATCCGTGCCCAACAGTCTGTGTCCGTGGTAAAATCCATTCATGAGAAAGCAACTCTCCCGTCGTTCCGCACTTCGCAAAATCGCTGGCGCTTCGGCTGCCGCTGCCGTCGCCTCCAATCTGTCGCATCGGCTCGCCGCCGCGGAGGCCGCCGTCGCTCCGCAACTCAAGGGCCGCATCAACCACTCCGTGTGCAAATGGTGTTACGGCAAAATTCCGCTCGAAGAATTCTGTGTCGCCGCCAAGGGGATGGGATTGCAATCCGTCGAACTGCTCGAAGTGAAGGATTTCCCCACCCTCAAGAAGCACGGCCTCACCTGTGCCGTCGTGAGCGGCGTGCCCGGCGGCATCACCTCCGGGTTGAACCGCGTGGAGAACCACGACAAGATTGTCGAGTTCATGGCGCAAACTATGCCCGCCGTGGCCGAGTTTGGCGCGCCGACCATCATTTGCTTTTCCGGCAACCGCAAAGGCATGAGTGACGAGCAGGGTCTGGCGAATTGCGCGATTGGACTGAAACGCATCGCACCCCTCGCCGAGAAACACAAGGTCACGGTCATCATGGAATTGCTCAACAGCAAGGTGGACCACCACGACTACATGTGCGACCACACGGCGTGGGGCGTGGAACTGGTGAAACAGGTTGACTCCGAGCGCTTCAAACTGCTCTACGACATCTACCACATGCAAATCATGGACGGCGACGTGTGTGATACGATCAAGAAAAGCCATCAAGCCATCGCGCACTATCATACCGGCGGCGTGCCGGGTCGCGGTGAGATTGATGAGACCCAGGAACTCCACTACCCGCGCATCATGCAGGCGATTGTGGATACGGGCTACAAAGGGTTCGTCGCCCAGGAATTTGTGCCCAAGCGGCCCGATGTGCTCGCCTCCCTCAAACAAGGCGTGCAGATTTGCGACGTGTGATCCCGTAGCCGGGGACGCACGGCATGGCGCAGTTGCGGCTGCAACCAAGCCGGATGGCTGGCGATACCGTTGGGAACAGGAATAGTGGCTTGCTGAGTGGGTATCTCCGGCGGGTCTGTTTCCGAATGTAGCATTTGTATGGCTATGCGTCTGGTGGGTAGGTCTACCCATCGCGACTGGCTGGAAAACAGCATCGAGTCGCAATACAGCCACCGGATTTTAGCCGGCGGAAAACTGGCGTCAGAATTGATTGCAGAAAAATCCGGGCGGTTGCAACGATCACGACCTGCGGCTTTGAACGGTATGAATTCACAACCTGATGCGCCGGAACCGGTGCTGCTGATCA
>JANOHH010000754.1:0-1480 GCA_031406395.1 Verrucomicrobiota bacterium
TGACCGCCTGCAGCGAACTCACGTCCACAAACATAAGCGGTGGCTCGCGGGTCACGGGTGCTGATTTGGCTTGGAGCGGAAGCGGGGGCGGTGAAAGTTTCTTTACCCAAGCAGGCAGGCGCACCTTGTCCCACCAATGGAAATGGTGCCCGGTGGCGTACGTTCCCCAAAAAAAGAGATGGAGGACGAGGGACAAAGCGAGGGCACGGCCCAAGCTCGTTAAATCGAGCCGGGCCCAACGTAACGTCACCGCGTCGGGTGGTCGCTCAGTCATTCGATGACAGGTTGCCGCAGGGTACGTGCCGGGGCAACTGTTCTTACTCCCAACTCGCTGCTACGGGATGGTTTGTTGGCATTCACCGGCGAAAAAAAGCCGAGGCGAATGGGCGTGGAGGAGGCATTCGATCCGATAATCCACGCCTCTCAGCCCATTTTTCTCCGCCCTAATGCAATGTCCAGCCTTATGGCTTTGTCTCCTCCACCTTGACCCTTACCTCCGCCCCGTTGCAGCGGATTTCCGGCACATACATCGCCTGCCCCATCACGGGGAGGGCATGAAAAACTCCCGGCACTTCGGCGCGCAGGTCGTAGCGGATTTCCCAGACGCCTTCGGGCAATTTGTCCAAGAACAACGCCACCTTGCGGTCCCGCAATTCTTGGTAAACCCAGCGCGCGCGACCGGTGAAATCATTCTCGTCAACTGTCGGCGTGGGTTTTGGCTTCGGCGTTGGGCGGAGGGCAGCCCGACTCGCTCCCGCCGATAGGGACTTTGAACTGGGAACTGAGGGCTGCGGATTGGTGAACTTCCGATCCACGGCGCCGGACTTGAGCTCCCTTGCATAGAGCGATTCGCCGCTGCGGATTTCGACCGCCTCAAACCCGGCCGGCTTCAAATCTTCAAAGAGCAGATACTCGTAATTGTTCTTCGCCTCGATGGTGATCAACGTCTCGACGCGTTCGCCGCTTTTCACGCTGCCGCCGTCGGGCAACGGTTCGCGATCATAGATGTAACCCTTGAGCAACGTCGGGCGGCCAACGAGTTTGAAGTATTCTCGCTTCACGAAAATCTCATTTCCCGCCGGTGCCCGCGCCGCATGTAGCGCTCTGGCCGCCTCAGCGCAGGTCTTCGTCGTCTTCCTGCGCCTCGAGGAACTCGTCGTACTCGTCCTCGACCTGCTTCTCTTCCGCCTGCGGCTCGAGCGGAGGGACCTCGCCGTGCGCGTTGGGATTCACCTCGCGGTCGTGGCGCAGCGCGGCGGCGATCTTCTCCTCCACCTCGGCGGCGAAGGCGATCGAGTCGTCGTAGATCCAGCGCAGCTTGGGGATGCTGCGCGTGTGCAGGACGCGTCCGACCTGGGTGCGCACGAAGCCCGTCGCGTGCTCCAGCATGTGCGCGACGCGGTTCTTCTCGGCCTCGCTGCCGAGCACCGAGTAGAAGATCTTGGCGATGGAGAGGTCGCTCGAGACCTCGGCCTTGGTG
>JANOHH010000799.1:0-2360 GCA_031406395.1 Verrucomicrobiota bacterium
GAGGACATGTGCCTCGTGGATTTTGAGGGCACCCAACTTTGCGGCACGAAGAAACGCACCAGTGAAATTCTGATGCACTTGCAGATGATGAAGCGCCAGCCGAAAGCGGTCGCGACGTGCCATTGTCATCCGCCGTACGCCACGGCGTTCGCGGTCGCGGGCATTGCGCCGCCGACTTGCATGCTGCCGGAGTATGAAGTGTTTTGTGCTGTCGGAGTCGCGCCCTATCGCACGCCCGGCTCGCCGGAAATGGGCAAACTCGTTGCCGATCTGACGGACCAATACAACACCATCCTCATGGCCAATCACGGTGTCGTGACGTGGAGTCACAACAACATTGAGGAAGCCTACTGGCGCATGGAAATCATCGAAGCCTATTGCCGCACGATTGTCGTGGCGGGGCAACTCGGCAAGCCGATCAATACTTTCACCGGTCCGCAGATGAAGGAACTGCTCAACATCAAGCAGAGCCTTGGTTTCGTGGACCCACGCTTTGGCATGAAGGAATGTGAACTCTGCGACAGCGGCGAATGGCGTCCGGGCGTTTCCTGCGCCGTGCCGCCAAAACAAGAGACGGGCGTCGGTTACGATGCTGAGGCCGAAAAAGCGGTGCAGGCGATTACCGATCAAATTTTGGCGCAGATGAAGACTTAACCACGAATGGACACGAATAAACACGAATCAGAAAATAAACTCCTATTGAAGGATGAAGTGTTTCAAATCGTGGGATCGGCCATCGAAGTGCTGAACGAAATCGGGCACGGTTTGCATGAAAAGCCTTACGAGAACGCTCTCGTGGTGGAATTCGGAATTCGGAATATTCCTTTCACCCAGCAGCCGAATTACGATGTGCTCTACAAAGGGCACAAAGTGGGTCTGTTTGTGCCCGACCTGATTGCCTTCAACGTCGTGGTTGTGGACACGAAAGTCATTGATCGGATTTCTGATGTTGAGAGAGGCAAGATGATTAACTATTTGAGAATCACAAAGCTTAGAGTTGGCGTCATCGCAAACTTTAAGAATCCCAAGTTGGAATGGGAACGCATCGTCCTATGATTCGTGTTCATTTGTGTCCATTAGTGGTTTCCCCATGAAATCGCTCGACCGCAAACTAGCCGAAATCAAAGCCAATCGCTCGTCGCGAACCTTCATCATCGCGGATGCAAAGGACGCGGACATGGCCTTCGGTGCGCGCGCTCCCGGGCCGCGTTCCTATCTCGCCCAGCGTGGCGTGCGACCTGGACAATTCTCGCCGGAGGTCTGGTCGCGCGACGAGTTTGGCTTTCGCAACCTGCCGGAGTTTCTCGACATCATTCGCGAGGTCACCCATCAAGGCTTGATCGACATCATGCTGATGTCCGCTTACGTCAACGAGCAACTCAGCATCAAGGAAGGGTTGTTCAAGAACTCGCACGTCACGCCGGCGGCGCGCGCCAACGACACCACGGACGTTTGGGCCGTGCGACATGGTTGCTACACGCGGGAGCCGTCGCAACCGTTCCGGTCGGCGAGCATTGATCAGATTCAGTGCGGCGAAATTGAGTGTGAACGCGCGGGCGGCGATTTTCCCGGCGCGAATCTCGGGCTCTACTCGATCACGTACGTCAACGAGTTGGATCAGGACCGGGAGGCGCTGCTTTGGTACAAAGAGTTTCGCGAAGAAGCCGAACGCAAGCAGTTCCGGCATTTCTTGGAAGTGTTCGATCCCAACGTCAACAGCGGGATCGCCCCGGAAAAACTCGGCGAATTCATCAACGACAACATTCTACGCACGCTGGCCGGCGTGCCCGAGTCGGGCCGGCCAATCTTCCTGAAAATCGTTTACCACGGACCCAGAGCGATGGAGGAATTGGCGCAATACGATCCCAATCTGGTGGTGGGCATTCTCGGCGGCAGTGCGGGCACGACGTATGATGCCTTCCGCCTGATTCATGATGCGCAGAAATATGGCGCCCGCGTGGCGCTGTTCGGCCGCAAGATCAACAATGCGGAGCACCAACTCGCGTTCATCGAGATGCTGCGGCTGATTACGGATGGCAAGCTGAACCCGGACGAAGCGGTCCGCGCTTATCATGGCGTGCTGCAAGGCAAAGGCATTAAACCGCAACGCACGCTCGGCGAGGATTTGAAACTCACCGATCAGGCGATGAGTTATGACGGCAGCGCGACGCGCCGGGCCACCGTCGAAGTACGCGGTAATTTCCCAGCCGCTGCAAAACCCGCCGTCCAAGCCGATGGCAGCGCGCCCCCCAGCACCACCCCGTTTCAGTCGGACTGGCCGCAGCGACCAAATGGCGCGCCAGATTTTGCGAGCATGACCTCGGCGCAACGGTTGACTTATGACAAGGGACGGTTGACAC
>JANOHH010000802.1:0-9038 GCA_031406395.1 Verrucomicrobiota bacterium
CGTTTTAGTTGAAAAACCACTCGCCGGCTCACTCGCCGAGGCGTCGGCTTTGGTCGAATTGGCCCAACGCAGCCCCGGGCATCTCATCTGCGCTCCGTTCACCATTCTAAGCCCCACTTTTCAGACGCTCTCGAAGCGTATCCGCAATGGCGACATCGGCAAACCCTGTTCCGCCCGGGCACGCTACGGTTGGGCAGGGCCGGACTGGACCGAATGGTTTTACAAACCCGGCGGCGGCTGTCTGTTTGATCTCGGCGTGTATTGCCTCACGAGTCTGACCGGCTTGCTCGGCCCGGCGAAACGCGTGACCGCCATGACCGGGGTGGCGATTCCCGAACGCGAAATCAAAGGGCGCACCATCCGCGTCGAAGCGGAGGACAACGCGCAAGTGCTGCTCGACTTTGGCGGAGGCACGCTGGCCGTCGTCACCAGCGGCTTCACCCTGCAACAGTACCGCAATCCCGCCCTTGAAGTGTATGGCACTACCGGCACCATCCAGATGCTCGGCGACGATTGGGATCCAGATGGCTACGAGCTGTGGCAAAACTCCGTCGGCGCGTGGCAAGTCTTCAAAGAAACCACCCCCGACTGGTCGTGGACGGATGGGTTGAATCATCTGGTTCAGTGTATCCGCGACGGCACTAGACCGCTCGTGACGCCCGAACACGCCCGGCACGTCCTGGAGATCATGCTGAAGGCCCAGATTGCCGGACGCGAAGGCCGTTCGCTCGCGCTGGAAAGCACGTTTCCGCCCCCCGTGTTCCCCAACCCCGGCGCGTCGGAAGCGGCGCATTTGATCCACGACCGGTCGCGCGAACACTGATTTATGCCGCGCTGGTTTTTCCTCGCTCTATCCGCCGTCCTCTGCTGGGGACTCTGGGCGATTCTCTCCAAGCTCATTGGCGAGTCGGTTACCGCCGCGCAAAGCCAGGCGCTCTCCACGTTGGGCCTATTGCCGGTGATGCTCGCCTTGGGCGCGTCCAAGAAACTGACGGCCACGGGCAACCGGCGCCGGGGCATCCGCAACGCGATCTTGGCTGGGGGCTTGAGCTGCGTCGGCAATGTGGCCTACTACCATGCGCTGAATGTCGGCGGCAAAGCCTCGACCGTGGTGCCGCTGACGGCGCTCTATCCGCTCGTCACCATCGTGCTCGCGGTCATTTTTCTGCGCGAACGACTCAACCCGGTCCAACTCGTCGGCATCGCACTGTCGCTGGTGTCGATTTACCTCTTCAACGTCGGCAGCGCCGCCGGGGTCGTGAACGCCTGGTTGATTTATGCGCTGATCCCGATTGGCCTCTGGGGCATCTCCGGCTTGTTCCAGAAAATCTCCACCAACGACATCTCCGGCGAACTTTCCACGCTCTGGTTTCTGGCCGCCTTCGTGCCGGTTGGCTTGCTGCTGCTGTTGCTTCAACCCCTCGCCGGTCCGGTCGCGGTCAAGACCTGGCTGCTGGTCAGCGGCCTGGGACTGTTCTTCAGCCTGGGCAATCTCGCGTTGCTGGCCGCGTTCGCCAACCATGGGAAAGCTTCCATCCTCGCGCCGATCTGCGGTTTGTATCCTCTGGTGAGCGTGCCCATCGCGGTTTTTTTCCTGGGCGAAAAGATCAGTCCGCGTGAAACCGTCGGCATCGTGCTCGCGCTGTTCGCGGTGGTCGCGTTGGCCATGGAGAAACCTACCGCCCGTGCGGCCGCCGTTTAACTTTCAATTCACTTCCTCCAAAATCAAAACCCTGAAACAAACCTTATGAAAACGATCACCGAACTCCTCAAACAAAACGTCGTGCTTGGCGACGGCGGCTACCTCATCGAACTCGAACGCCGCGGCTATGTTGAGAGTGGCTCCCGCCGGGAGAAGGTCGGCACCGGGCGCGGTAGCGGCCAGTTCACGCCGGAAGTCGCCATTGAGCATCCGGACGCGCTGCGCGAATTGCACCGCGAGTTTCTCGGCGCCGGCGCCCAGGTCCTGCAGGCCCTCACTTTCTTCGGCACGCGCGAAAAACTCAATCGCGCGGGCTACGGCGGACAGACCGAATCCATCAACGCCGCAGCGGTGAAACTGGCGAAGGAGGTTGCCGGGGACAAAGCGCTCATCGCCGGCAGCGTCTCGCGCACTCAACTCACCGAGCGGGAAGGGATGGAATCGCTGGGCAAGTCCCGCGACCACATCGCCGAGCAGATTCGCCTCCTCAAAGACGCCGGCGTGGACTTCCTGATCCTCGAAACTTTCTTCCACCTCGCTGAAATGAGGGTGGCGTTGGAATGCGCCGCCGCCGCCAACTTGCCCGCCGTGGCGACGATGAGCTTCCGTCCGCTCATCTCGCAATGCACCGACGGCCATACGCCGGCCGAGTGTGCCAAAGTCATGGCGGACCTCGGCGCCATCGCCGTCGGCGCGAACTGCGAACAGGACCCGAAGCGGATGCTCCCGTTGCTCCGCGAAATGCGCGCGGCGACCACCGTGCCACTGGCCGCGCAGCCCGCCGCGTTTCGCACCACGGAAGCCTGCCACAGTTTCACGCGGCTGCCTGCCTTCCCCGATGACCTGGAGACGATCCAGGTTTCCCGGCAGGAATTTTTGGAATTCGGCAAACTAGCCAAACGCGAAGGCATCGGCTATTTGGGCGGCTGCTGCGGATGCAACGCGGCCTACATTCGCGCTTTGTCCGACGGGGTTGCCGACGCGAAATGAAGCCGGCCCAATTTGCGAGAATTATCGCGACAAAACGAAATGACCAGTGATGCGCCTATGATCGTACTGGGAATTGACGTCGGAGGCACCAAAATCGCCGCCGGGCTGGTTCAATTCCCGAATGGCGAGGTGCTGGTCGAGCGCTCCATTCCGACGCATTCCGCTCAAGGCGGGAAGGCGGTTTTGGATCGAATTATCCGGCTGGCGGAAACGTTGGCGGCCGAAGCCCGGGCCCGGGGCCAAACCATCTCCATTATCGGGCTCGGCGTGTGCGAACTGGTTGATCCCACGGGCCGCATTTTCAGTCATAATTGCCTCGGTTTCACCGAGACTGATGTTCGGGCGCGGCTGGCTCATCTGGCCCCGCTGGTGGTCGAGGCCGATGTCCGGGCGGGAGCGATTGCGGAAGCCATGTTTGGCGCCGGGCGCGCCTATCGGATTTTTCTGTATGTCTCCGTCGGCACCGGCATTGCATCGTGCCTGATGTTGGACGGTGCGCCTTATCTGGGCGCCCGAGGGGCCACGGGCACCATGGCGAGCAGCCCCATCAGCGTGCCGTGTGAACGGTGCGGTCACATCAGCCGGCAGACCCTGGAAGAGATCGCTTCGGGCCCCGGCTTGGTGGCTCGCTACAACCAGCTTAAGCCGGGACTGGCGAAAACGGGCCGGGAAGTTCTCGCCGCCGCCGTCGCGGGCGACGGCGAAGGAATGCAAGTGGTGCAAACAGCCAGCGAAGCTTTGGAATCCGCCGTTGGACTGCTGGTAAATGTGCTGGATCCCGAAGCGGTCGTCGTTGGGGGCGGATTGGGCTTGAGCGAAGGGCCGTTCTGGGACGGGTTTATTGCCTCAACCCGCAAGCATATCTGGTCGGAGGTTCACCGAAATCTCCCCATCTTGCGCGCGCAGACCGGGGTGCGGGCCGGACTCGTAGGCGCCGCCGTCGCTGCCTGGAAAAAGGTTGCCGTGTAATAACGTCGTATGAGTGAAACCCAAACTATGAGCCTGATTGAACTAGCGGACGAAGACCTTCCTTGTCCGGCAAGCCAGTGGGAGGGAATGCCACTCAAGAATGGCCACCGGATTTGCTCCATCTCGGATCCGCACCAACTGAAGAGGAAAAATATTCTTGATCATGTGAATTACCCGCATGTCGCGGTCTGCGTTGATAAATCTTGCAGTTATGGGCGCGGCGTCATGCAGGGGATTGCCGATTATTTAGAGATTCATGGGCCCTGGTCTTTGTCCATCGATCCCGGAGCTTCCGGCAACTATCAAGAGGGCTGGCTCAAGAATTGGCGCGGCGACGGAGTTATTGCTTATATCGAGGATCCAGCGGTGGCGGCCAACCTGCGACGCGCTGGCATTCCGGCGGTGGAGGTTTTCCGCCATCATCTGGATCTGGGTCTGGCTCAAGTTGGCAACGACGAAGCCTTGATAGGGCGCATGGCGGCGGAACACCTCTTGGAAAGGAGGTTTTCCAACTTTGCATTTTGCGGTTATCGCGATCATTTATGGTCCGACCTGCGGCGCGAAGGTTTTGCGGAGCGGGTCCGCCAAGGCGGTGGTTCATTTCTTCGGCATGACAGCATCCATACGCCGGCCCGGCTGGCCGAATGGGAACGAGGCCAGGAGGAACTGACCGTCTGGCTGAAGCAACTTCCCAAACCGGTCGGCCTCATGGCCTGTAGCGATGGCCACGCGTTGCGAATCCTGGATGCCTGCCATCGGGCACAATTGGCCGTGCCGGAAGAGGTGGCCGTCATCGGCGTGGATAACGACGAGGAAACCTGCCGACTGGCGAATCCGCCGCTTTCGAGCGTGATCGACAACCCACGCCGGATTGGCTTTGAAGCCGCCCAACTGTTGGGTCAAATCATGGCTCGACCCCAAGAGACCAAGCCTGATTCCCCCTTGCTCATTGCCCCGGTCGGAGTGGTGACTCGGCGGTCCACCGACACCACCGCGATTGATGACCCAATGATCGCGCGGGCGGCCCAAATTATTCGGGAACACGCCTGCAAAGGGCTGACCGTAAAGGACCTTGTAAGCCAATTGCGCATGTCACACTCGACGCTGTATGAGCGATTCCAAGCTGCGCTGGGTCTCCCGCCGCACCAGGCAATCTTGAAAACGAAACTCGACCGTGTGAAGAATTTGCTCAAACAGTCCGACTTGTCGCTGGAACAAATTGCCGAGCACGCCGGGTTCAACCATGCCGAATACATGCAAGTCGCTTTCAAGCGCGAAGTGGGCACCACCCCGGGAAAATATCGGCGCGCGGCGTAATCTGGCGAGTTCGTATTTTGTCTGACTGTCCGTTGGGCGTTCCCCGCAGCAAGGTAGGTGGCCCCCCTCAGCGGGTGGGATTTTTAAGTTTGCCCGTGCTCCGTTCCTGGAACCAGGCAATATCAGCGTTATTGGCCGAAGCTTGGAACAAGCGGGCTTTGGCGGTTCGAGGATCGCGCCACTTATGGGTTTCGGAGTGACCGTCAGCGAACGAGAGGCTGCCAGCATTATTGTGGAAGGTCGCAGGCACATCCACAAACGCAAGCGAGCCTGGTTGGTAAGGATCATAGCCAGCCATGTTCACGGCGAAGAAAGCGTCATTGATGGTGAGGGCGCTCTCGTCGAGAATGACGAAGGTTTTCGCGGGGCCGGGCCGGGTCATCGAGGACAGTTTGGTGTAACTGAGATAGTTGGCGTCCCACAATTCCTTCCCAATGTAAGCGTTCATGGACACACTGCGAACGACCGGCACGCCGGCATAAGTCCGGGGGTCGCCCGGGCAGCGATACACTGCGTAGTTCCCGCCCAAGTAGGAGTTCAACCCGCCCGCCTTTAGGATGTTGATATTGGTCGAATCAAAACCAGGAAGGGCCGGGGGTTCATTAAACCAACCGCCCATCCACGCCCGAGAGTCGAGCAACTTGTCGTCGTTGTCATGGGCATACATGATCCAAGCCAGGGTGATTTGCTTGGTGTTGCTCATGCACCGAATGCCGTTAGCCTTGGTTTTGGCTTTGGACAAAGCTGGCAAAAGCATCGCGGCGAGAATGGCGATGATGGCGATGACGACCAGCAGTTCGATGAGCGTGAAAGCGTTTTGAAAAATCGGCAAGGCGCGCCGCCGCCGGTCCCTCCGAAAATAGGTCTGGTGCATAATTGCCGGTTGGGTCCCGGGCTTTGTTTGACTGGTTGCCCGGGGGCTTGAAAGTGAAAGCGTGCGCCCCCTCTGAGTGCGACCACAAGACCAACGATTCAATTTGTGGTGCCGCTGAAGGCAGGTGATTTCTAAGCGGTGTATCATTGCTGGAGGGTAATCCGGTCAACGCTCAAATCCATGAGATTGCTTCCACTAAAATATGCGATTTAGTCCGGTCGCCCCCACAGCTGCTGCATCGCGATACGCGTTTCCACTCCGGACAAGAACATAGTTTTTTTTGGAGGCAAACTCATGGGCAGGACTGCGCCGTTTAGTAGCGTGCGCGCATGCTCACGCAAAACGAAGGGCGAGATATAGTTTTTAGAACCAAAGCTCCGGGCCACATTTTCAACACTGCGGGCCTTGAACGGTTATCGGTTTGGTTCAGCACCATCATCAACAGTCAGCCACGGCCTTCGACCAACAGCACCTTGAAAACGACAACGACAACTCCACACGCCTTCCGCCATGTCTCCGGGCGATTGCTGCGGGCGGCGGCGGCTTTCCGGTCGAGCGTCCTGCACCGGTGGTCGGCCACGAGCGCCAGTCCGACCGCGCGTCCGCAATACCTGCCGGCGGCAGAAGCGGGACCGGCTGACAGCCAGCCGTTGGACGCTCAACCCCCGGGCCGCGGGCTTGAGCCGCCGCGATCCCCTTCGCTCGCCGGGTTGGCGCCGCCCCCAACAACACTGGAACATCTGGCTGTCAAGTCCAACGGCAACGTCATTTTCTTGAGGATCGTTGATATTGACAGGATCGCGGCGGCCGACAATTACGTGGAGATACATGTCGGCCCGCACTCCCATTTGCTGCGCGAAACCATGAACGGGCTCGAATCCAGACTCGCGGTGGAGACCTTTGTCCGCATCAGTCGAGCGACCATGGTGAACTTTGATCGCATCAAGGAACTGAAATTGCTGCCGCGCAAGACCGGTGAGGTAATGCTGGTAGACGGTACCCGCCTGGTCCTAACCCGCAGTTATCGCGATAGATTGCAACGGTTCGGGCTTCGCTGATTGGCCCGCCGCCCGTAATTTTCACCCCCGGGATTGCCAAGCCATGAAAGCGAATCAGCCACCACCCGCCCACCGTACGTTCCCATTCGCCTGCAGTTTGAATTGCAGCGCGAGTCTGCCCCTGGCTCCCGGCCAACCTCGCGTTGCCGCTGAACTTGCGGGTGGCGGTCGGCGAACGTTGCTGCGCGCTTTTGGCCGGATGAGTCAGGTGTTGCAGGACCCAACCAAACGCATGAGGCCGGAACCGGTTGGAGCAGTCATTGTTGAAACCTTTCCCACCGCCCTCAGTCCATCGCCTTGCGCTCGCCTTGGCCGGGCGCACCGCTCTCGGAACCATTTGATGCGATCGTTCTGCAAAGAAAGGCTTGAGGGCGTATGAAGTGGGATTTAGATTGGCTGCGTGAGTGTCGGTCAAGACCATCTCATCGCCTATCCGGCCAAGACCGAAATCAGTGTTTGGGACCGGAGTCAGGAAGTTGCCGGCTCGAAACCGGCAGCGGATATGAATCTGCGAAAACACGTCCCCGCCCTTAACCAAGAACCAAATCCCGGAGATATTATAATATGAAACGTCGCCAATTCCTCAAATCCGCCGCCCTTACTGGAGCCGCCGGCTTGCTCCTCCCCCGGACGCAAATCTTCGGCGCTGACGCGCCCAGCAACAAGTTGAATGTCGCCCTCATCGGCACCTGGGGCCGCGGCGAAGCGCATTTCGACGCGTTGTCCAGCGAGAACGTCGTCGCCTTGTGCGACGTCAACGAGGATCACCTCGCGTTCGGCGCCAAGCGCTTTCCCAACGCCAAGCGCTACACCGACTGGCGACCGTGCCTCGATCAAAAGGATCTGCAAGCGGTGGTCATCTGCTCCGCTGATCACACGCACGCCTTCATTGCCAATTGGGCCATGAACCGTGGCCTGCATGTCTATTGCGAAAAGCCGCTGGCGAACTGCGTCACTGAAGCCCGGGTTGTCCGTGCGAACTATCTCAAGCACAAGAACAAGCTCGCCACCCAGGTCGGCACCCAGCGGCACGCGATCGAGAACTTTAATCGTATCCGTGAATTGATCCGTGATGGCGCCATCGGTGAATTGCAGGAAGTGTGCGCCTGGGGCGACCGTCAGTATCGCAAGCCCGGCTATCTGCCGGCACAAGGCGAAGCGCCGGCCTCTTTCCATTGGGATCTGTGGCTCGGTCCGTCCCCCGCGCACCCGTGGAATCCGGCCTACTTCGAAGGCAGTTCAGGCATGAACTGTCTCTCTTGGAACATGTATTGGGACTTCGGCAGCGGCCAGGTT
Organism: Verrucomicrobiota bacterium; assembly: GCA_031406395.1. Classification (GTDB taxonomy): domain Bacteria; phylum Verrucomicrobiota; class Verrucomicrobiia; order Limisphaerales; family JADLHS01; genus JADLHS01. Next base: position 8,207 of record JANOHH010000802.1, read on the forward strand.
GGCGACATGGGCAGTCACACGATGGACCTGGCTTGGAATGCCATCGACGCCGGGCTCCCCACCTCCGCCGAAGGCAAGGGCGACCCTTTTAACCCTGAAGTTACGCCGGTCAAATTGGAGACGCATTTCGAAGTGCCCGCCAACGACTGGCGGCGCGCCCTGCGCGTTGCTTGGTATCAAGGCGGCGCCATGCCGGAAACGCCGGCGAACTTCATTGATCTGCGCAAGATTGGGCACGGCGCCATGTTCGAGGGCAGCCATGGTTATCTCGTGGCCGACTTCAGCAACCGCCTGATCTTCCCGACCGGCAAGGCGGCGGACTTTACTTACTACCAGCCGCGGCCCAAGGCGGCGCTCCTCCCGCCGCTCGGAGATTTCCAGAAGCAATGGATCAACGCCTGCAAGGGCAACCTCAAGACGGCCTGCGATTTCGATTATGCGGGCAATATGATTGAGATGATGTTACTAGGCCTGGTGGCGTACCGGGTGGGGAAGAAGATCAGCTACGACGGGGCGGCGGGACGCGTCACCGACAGCCCGGTGGCCAACGAGTTGTTGAGCCGGAAATATCGCGCGGGCTGGACGCTCAACGGCTGAATCCGTGCTCAACCGGGAGTTCTTCGCGGGAGTTCTTTTGCCATACCGAGGCCAGCAGTTCAGAATCGCAGAGTGAGGCTGCTGCTGACGATTGAACCCGAACTCCGAAGTAGAGTTTGTAGCGCAGACTTCCAAGTCTGCTGTATCGCGGGTTTCCAAACCCGCAGACCGTGGACAATTCTGTGCGCCCAAGTTTTCGTGCGGCCAGCCGACTTGGAAGTCGGCGATACAGCAG